>JAMIGE010000001.1:0-5800 GCA_035905815.1 Minisyncoccota bacterium
AGATCTAATGCCTCTATTTTAGGGACTGGCTTAACCTCTTTTCCTACTTTGATTGCTTGCTGAACCATTGCAACTTGCTGATCCATTGCAATTGGAGTTGCGTCTGAGACGACTCTTGGTGATTCTGCTTTGCTGTCAGGGGCTTGCTGCTCTGTCTTAGTGTTTAGCTTTTTGAGGGCTGACTCTGCTCTCTCTGCTAATTTTTGTAGCTCTATTCTGTGTCCGATTTCTATATTATTTATATTTTCAATTAGGTCAGCTCTAAAATCATGTAGGATTTCAGACACCTCCGGATTAATTTTTACACTAAGTGCGCCTACTTTTTCGATTTCAACTGAAAATCTATCTTCTGTTGGTGTTTTGGACTCCTCGTATGCTAGTTCTATATTTTCAACGACAGATTGTAGTTGGGCTATTTTAATCTCTTTGTTACGCTCCTCCATTGCGATATTCAAATCATTCTCTAATTCAGTTAGTTTTGCAGCGTTGGTGCTTTCTAGTGACTCTAAAATATCGTCAGTTTTGTCTTGGATTTCTTGAATTATTCTATCTTCTTCTTGCTCTCTTACCCTCTCTTCCATCGCTGAGACGCTAAAAGTGCCAATCTGTGCAGCTGGAGAAGCAGGCAAGTTTCTTGTTATGTTTGCCTCTCTCATGGCCGCTGCAACACGAGAAACCTCAGAAGTGTCAACTGGTACTATGGGTGAGTTTGTGGTGATAGGTTTTTTATCTGGTGTAAAAGTTTCGAAAGACATAATTTGTATACACATTATACTTAAAATAGTCATAATTAAGAAGTGGGGATTGGGTCTTGACTGTGGATAAGTAATACGGTAGGATGGATATAAGCGGGCAAACTTGCCCCCAACTATGCCAGTAAAAATTAAAAATAACTACTCCAAAAAGGTGGTTATAAATAGTCTCCTTGTAATGCTTATAATCAGTAGCAGTTCATATAACGTAGCAAATGCAAGTGTTTTTTTTGATTTATTAGCAAACATGAAGCTTGCGATGGGTGGGCAATCAGCAGACAAGGCAGTAGCTAGCCAAACAGCAGCGGATTTGGATGTCGCAGTTATGAAGCCTCTAGTTATGGTGGATACAGAGAATATTGATCTTACCGCTGCGAAAACTATAACATCAGCAGGAGGTGAGGAGGAGCTAGTAATCAAGCCGTCCCTAGATCTGGACCAGTACAAAAGCGACGCAATTATAGTATATGAAGTCAAGGATGGAGATAGTCTAGCCAGCATAGCCAAACTGTTAGGTGTGTCTAAGAATACAATTGCTTGGGCTAATGATATCAAAGACGGAAGAGTAAAACCTGGACAATCACTTCTAATACTACCGGTGACCGGGGTGGCTCATAAAATCAAAAAAGGCGATACCCTTGCAAGTATTGCCAAGACATATAAGGCGGATAAAGACGAAATCGCATCGTATAACGGGTATAGCGATGGAGACTCCTTGTCAGCCGGAGAGACCATAATTATCCCAGATGGCGAAGTAGTAGCAGAGCCAGAGCCTAAAAAGGCTGCCAAGACAACAACCAAGAAGCAGCCGGTTAAGATATTTGCCAGTGCTGGCGATGGATACTATACTAGACCAATTATTGGTGGAGTGAGGACGCAAGGAATACACGGGCATAATGGTATTGATATCGGCGCTCCAGTAGGTACACAACTAGTTGCTGCTGCGGATGGTACTGTGATCGCTGCCAAGAGCGGTGGATATAATGGCGGATATGGAAGTATGGTAATTATTAATCACCCCAATGGTACTCAGACTGTATATGGCCATATGAATCGTGTTGACGTATCTGTGGGTCAACCTGTTGTTAAGGGTCAAGGTATTGGTACATCAGGAAATACTGGCCGCTCAACTGGTCCACATTTACATTTTGAAGTTCGTGGTGCTGCTAATCCATTTTAAATAATTAAATGCTAGCCAAAGCTCATAGATTAGTAACAAGCGACCACAAGCTAAAATCTTCGGTAGTAGCTAATTGTGCTAATTTCACTGTACGTAAAATAGCAGCGGAATCAAATGTGCTGCAGGCGGCTGTCGTGGTATCTAGTAAAGTATCTAAAAAGTCAGTAATTAGGAATCAAATTAAAAGGAGAATATATACTGCAATTAGAGAGCTTATGAATAGCAAAGACTTAGATCAAGTTTTGCCAACCGCTAAGTATATTTTAATCGTTAAGAAAGACGCTAAAGGCAAGTCGGTTTTCGATTTTAAATCAGATATTTTAAATTTGAATAAATAGTGAGTAAAAGAAAAGTCGCCAGCAAGCTGGCGACTTTGTGATTACTCTCGCCTCTCGGCGATAGCTTGGCGGGCAGAATATTTGCTTCCGCAACCAAGTCACAACATTGAGTGTTGTGATAATCACTGTGGTTTACGATCACCTCCCTTCCAAGTGTCGCCCCAGATTAGGACGACTATCGAAATGGTATATGCATCATCACTTTACCGCCGCCACCCACACCACGCACTATCAGTGCGCCAGTGTAGGCGTCCGGCAGGCCAGTATTAAATACATATACCTGTATTACTACTAATTCCTTATACGGATTTCGCTTTATAAAAGCTCTTCCGTTTAGAATTGGCTCTGTAGCTTTCTCTTGGAATGGAGTAAGTTTCTGCTGTATGCTAGCATTGTTTGCTCCTGGGTCATTTACTTGTGCTGCACTCGCTGTAGCTGCGAAAGCGACCAAAGCGATCACTGTCAGCCACGAAATTACATCAAAGTGTTTCCACCATTTTAGCGGTATTCTGCCTATCATTTTATTTCCCCCTTAAAGATCAAAATGTTACTTTTTAATATTACTCCTCTTTTAACTTTTTTGCAAGTGCTGGTACGTGCTATAATAAATTTATGTTTAGTAAATATAAAATGTTTTTCAAATATATGTTGCTGGTATTATTAATATCTGCAACACTTTCAAAAGGCAATTATTCATATGCACTATGTATTATAAGTTACACTAATACACAAGTTAGTATAAATTTGAATGAGGGAGGTAAATGCGTAACAGAAATAAACAAAGCCCCAAGTACGCTGTCTAGTAATTTTTTATCTATCCGCTATAGTATAGCAAATGTATTTCATAATAGTATTATTGATATCGAGCATGAAGGTAAGATGATTGAAACAGAAGATCCTGCGCCGCTCCCTGGCGAGCGAGTGCCATCACCCAGCATTAATCCCGTAGACAATACAGATCCAAGTCGAGTGCCCAGCCCGGTTATCTTTAGTGATCTAGGAGGTGAGTCGTCGCCTGGTGGAGGGATAATCGGTGTTATTACTGACTTTATTGGGTCAATATTTAATAATGGTAGCGCTACGAATTCTGCTACTGCAGGACAACAAAGTTCTAATGCTGGTAGCAATATGTGTCCGTCGAATGTCGGAATAGACAAAACAATTACTTTGGGGTCTGAATATCAGACTTGGTTCTCCCGTAATCATCCTGGCTCTACGCCATATGTGGTTGAAATTATTGTGCCCGATAATTATGAAGAGTTGGCAGACAAGGATTACAATATTAATTTTGCTCCATATTCTGGGCCAGGAGGTAGAGAGTATTTGATTTCGAAGAATGCTTGTGATGCTGGTAGTTATGTGAAATCTTATGGTAGGAATGTTGTGTATTTTACAGTAGATAAGAATAAGACTCTTTCCGACGGTGAGTATTTGCTCACACCAGGTAAGTGGTATTTGAATCTTCGATCAATATCCGTAAATGGTGTGTCTATATGTCAAGACAACCAAACATGCACAATGAATATGCAGTATCACCCATAGAGGCATATAGGGTTTATGTCGGCTTTATAATAATCAAGCTTTCGTGATATACTATCTAAATGAAAGACAGTATAATCGTAGACGCAAAAGATTTAATTAAAACATTCAAAGACGGTAAAGTCGAAACTAAAGTTTTAAAAGGTGTAAATTTAAAAGTGCATGAGGGCGAGTTCGTGGCTATTATGGGCCGCTCTGGGGCCGGTAAATCGACCTGTATGTATCAGTTGTCACTACTCGATGAGCCGACCAGTGGCGAGATTAAATTGCTAGGCAGGAACACCGAAGGTATGAGCCGCGAAGAGAGGACCAAGTTCAGACTATATAATCTAGGGTATGTATTCCAAGACTACTCTTTAATCCCAGAGCTCACAGCACTCGAGAATATAATGATACCGCTACTACAGCAAGGTGTGCCGACTAGCGAGGCCAAGAAGAGGGCCATGGACGCCCTAGTGAGTGTGAATATGGGCCATAGGCCAGACAATAGACCCCCAGAGCTTTCCGGAGGTGAGCAGCAGCGTGTATCTATCGCGCGCGCAATTTGCCACAAGCCCAAGCTACTATTTGCTGACGAGCCAACAGCTAATTTAGACCTTAACTCTTCTGGTATTGTAATAGAAATTTTCAAAAAGCTTAACAAGGAGGATGGGCTAACTATTGTTATGGTAACTCATGAGGATGAATATGGGGCTATGTGTGATCGTATTATCCGTATGCAGGATGGCGCGGTGGTCTAGCGCTAATATAATTCTGAAAATATTAAAGCCCGAAGCTATGCTTCGGGCTTTGTGCTACTGCCTGCCTTTTCAGGCAGCATTTTAATTTCAAATTTAGGTAAGTCTGAATCAATAGAGTCAGCCTCAATATAAATTTGATCAGAGAGCGCGGGCATAAAGAGCTTTCCTGTCATTTTGTAAAAGTAAGAAGGGCTCCACACGTCCACTTTCTCCTCTCTTGTATAGAAAACCATTACACCTACGCTACCAGCCGCAATCATGTTGTGACCACCGGTGATATAGCTTTCAATGCTTCTCAATAATATTACTCCAATTAATGAACGGACATGTATCCTAGCACACTGCTTGCTATTTTGTCAACATAGTACTGCTCTAATTCATTATTTGGAAATTCATCTCCTGGGTGTTGTAATATTTCTATGTGTTCACGGCCTTCTGGCTGAACTTTGTTCGGGTTCATTGTCAGGTCAAATCTGTATATATATCTTTCTTTTGTATCTGGGTCTATCCTTATGACTGCAAAGTCAGTGCCTTGAAGTGCGTCCATCGGTGTGCCTGCACAGTTTAAAAATTTGTACTCGTTGCGTGGGTCTTTAGCAGCAAGTGTCGCCTTTAACTTTTTGTAAAGTGGTTTGTCGTGAATAGCTGGCTGGGCGTATTCTGCTACGCGTATCGCCAGGTCGTTTCTAGTTATCCTTCTATTTGTCGCGTTGTCCCTCATGTCGTCCAGCGACAGGCTGCAGTCTGGAGCCCTCTTTATTATCTCAGCAAACCTCTTGTACTCTTGGAATAGTTCAGTGTTAGTAGTTTTGAAGGATTTATTAAGGTCTGCAAAGAACTCGGCCAGTCCAGCCGGAATCCTTACATTTTCATTTATAGACTTTTTGTGTGCTTTCCATTTGGTGAATGCTATGTTTAGCTTGGCAAGTGGTAGCTCATTGTTGCCAATTTCCCCCACCATTTTCATCATTGCTTCAGATAATTGCTTATTGCTAATACTTCCAAGTAGCGCCCCTTCTAGGAAGTGTCCATCTTGTATCAAAAGCCCTGAGCCTCTATTTTGTTGTGGTGATGAGTTAAAACTTTTTTGCATATAATTAATTTATAATAATTATATCACACCGTTTTCGATTTGACATATATGATATGTAAATGTTAGGCTGAGATAAAGCTCTTTGTTTTTAGGGTCCATAATTCATCAACAGAAAACACAACAGGAGAACGCATGAAACACATTAAACTCAGTGAATT
>JAMIGE010000002.1:0-21074 GCA_035905815.1 Minisyncoccota bacterium
GTTCCCTGCTGGCCAAAGGATACTTGGAGAACAAGACCAGAAGGACTTTATAAAATTATATAGCGCAATACTTAGAGTTAAAAATATCCTATCAACTTTTGATGAGTTCGAAGGTAATGAAATATTGTCTGATAGAGATACACAAGACTATCATAGTATGTACATTGATTTATACAATGATTTCCGGAAAACAGATCAAGATCAGAAAGAGAATGTAAATGATGATCTTATATTTGAGATGGAGCTCATAAAACAAGTGGAAATAAATATTGATTATGTTCTAAGTCTTATTAAGAAGTATCATGAAGGCCATACAAAGGACAAAGAGTTGCTTTTAGATATTAACAAAGCGATAGATTCTAGTGTAGAGCTTCGTAACAAGAAAGACTTAATTAATGAATTCATAAAGGAGCTTGATATGAGTTCCAACATAAACGAGGACTGGAAAGCTTATGTAGAGAAGAGTAAAGAAAGAGAATTAGAGAGTATAATTCTTAGTGAGAACCTAAATAAGAACGAAACTTATTCATTTATTAAAAATGCATTTAAAGATGGTGCTGTTGCCACGACTGGCACTGCAATATCAAAAGTTCTGCCTCCAATATCAAGGTTTTCTCCAACAGGAGACCGTACTAAAAAGAGAGAAGGTGTACTAATGAAGCTAACCGATTTCTTTGAGAGGTTTTTTGATATTTCAAATACCGAAGACAAAAATTAGTAATTTTTATTAATTAAAACAGTGCTTTTCGCACTTTGGGGAGGGTGGAGGTATAGAATTTGCTAAAATATTGAAAATAGTGTATTATGTATAGCAATAAGTAACAAATATATGGTAATAAGAATGAGACATACAAGAGCGCACACTGCTAATCGCAGAAGTCATCATGCTCTGAAGAATATGAATTTACAGAAGTGTAATAATTGTGAGGCTATGATAATGAGTCATAAGGTATGTGACGTGTGTGGATTTTACAAGGGTAAGCAAGTAATGAAAGTAAAAGAGGCAAAGGCATAATATCAATCGTTCGTTCTTTATAAAATAAATATAATTATCACCATCAACATGAGCGCAAGAAGCCAAGCAAGAGAAATAGCATTACAAATACTATTCGAATTTGACTGCAAGGACGAGCTAAGGCAGAGGCAGAAGTCAGAAGTGCTAGAGACAATAGCAATGCATCAGGATGAATTCGGTACAGCGCTAAAGGATACTAATTATGCAGTCAGCCTGATTATGGATGTACTAGATAGGCGCGCCACACTAGATGAGATAATTACCAAGGCTGCGCCAGAGTGGCCGATGGAGAAGATTAATATTATAGATAGGAATATATTGCGTGTTGGGCTCGCAGAGCTGCTATTTGCTGACCGTAATGATGTACCGCCAAAGGTAGCGATAGATCAGGCAATTGAGCTGGGTAAGCTATTTGGTGGTGAAAGTAGCTCAAAATTCATTAACGGGGTGCTAGGCGCGATATACAAGGAAATGGGTGAGCCTATGAAGACTAGTGAGTCTAATAAAAAGCCGATGGCCAAAGAGGAGCTAGCTGGTTGTGTAGTATGTGCTAGGCATGACGATAAGAATTATATAGCGCTGGTGCATGATATATTCGACTACTGGACATTGCCAAAAGGTAAAGCGAAGGAGGGTGAAGGATTCGAAGAGGCGGCACTCAGGGCAATTAAAACAGAAGTAAATTTGGATATTAAAATAACTTCTGAGCTGGGCGATAATCAATACATTGCCAATGTACCAGAGGTAGGTAAAGTTAAAAAGCATGTTAAATACTTCCTAGCTAGTTCAGAATATATGCCTATGCAATTGGAGGAGGGTAAGACTGGTATAGATAAGGTGGAGTGGTTCGATATCAATATGCTATCAGGACTATCAATGTATCCAGATATGATGCAGATAATACAAAAGGCAAGAGATATATTGGAAAATAAGTAACATGAAAGAGCTACCACAATTTAATAATAAGAAACTCTTAGAACAAGCATTTGTACATAGGAGCTATTTGAATGAGGTAGCTGCCAAGAGTGGTATATCCCATAATGAGAGATTAGAGTTCCTAGGTGATGCAGTGCTAGAGCTTATAATCACCAAGTATTTGTATGATAATTATCCAGATAGTATGGAAGGGGAGCTGACTGCTTACAGGTCAGGACTGGTGAATGCAAATACATTAGCCAAGGTATCCACTGATTTAAAAATTAATGATAATTTGAAATTATCTAAAGGTGAATCTAAGGACACGAATAGCAAAGCTAGGCTGAATATACTGGCTGATGCGTACGAGGCTATATTAGGAGCGCTATACATTGACCAAGGATATGAAAGCTGTGAGAAATTTGTACTAGACACACTGGTCCCAGAGCTGGCAGAGATAATTAAATACGGCAAGCACAAGGATGCTAAGAGTATGATACAGGAGAAGGCTCAATTCAAATTGGGATGTACTCCGACATATAAGGTCATAAGAGAGGAGGGGCCCGACCATAATAAAAAGTTTATAATAGGAATATATTTTGATAATGTGCTGATATCCGAAGGTGAAGGTAATAGCAAGCAAGAGGCCGAAATATCAGCCGCACAGAATGCTTTGAAGTTAAAAGGTTGGATATAACATTGATCAAATGTATCAGCATATAAGTAAAAAGGAAAAGTCGAGACTAGACATTTACCTTTTCAAAAAGGGATTGGCTAGGTCGCGTACTCATGCGCAATATCTAATAGCAGAAGGAAAGGTGAGCGTAAACGGTGACCCCGCAGCGGACTCTAGTGTCAAAGTCAGCGATCATGATAAGGTGCTAGTAGCAGACTCGCATGTATATGTAAGCCGTGGAGCGTATAAGCTGCTGGGCGCTATTAAACATGTAGAGGATAATTTGCATAATTTAAGTATTAAAGATAAGAAATGCCTGGATGTGGGATGCTCGACAGGAGGATTCACACAGGTGCTACTGGAGGCAGGCGCTAAGAGTGTGGTGTCGGTAGATGTGGGCACTGGGCAATTCGACGCGGCCCTACTGGATAAATATGCAGCAGTTGGCAGGCTAAAAGTATATGAAAGTACTGATATTAGGGATTATAATTTGAGTAGTGGTGAGGAACCTTTTGATTTAATAGTAGGTGATCTGTCATTTATATCCCTAGATAAAGTGTTGGATAAAATTGCAAGTTTACTGTCAGATAGTGGTGCGATTCTAATACTTTTGAAGCCCCAATTCGAAGTAGGCAAAGGTAATACTGATAAAGGCATAGTGAAGGATGCAAAGCTTATAGAAGAAGTTGCAGAAAAGTATAAGGGTATATTATCAAGTAGCAATTATAAGCAGGTAGAAATATTCGACTCTAGTATTAAGGGTGGTGATGGTAACAGAGAGCTGTTTATATACGCGAGGAATTAGATATACTATGAGTAAATACATGCCAAGGCTCGAAAATTTAAAATACAATTTAATTAATGTTAAAAGCATAATTCTAAAACAAATTAAAAGGATACATGATTTGCACTTGCCTCAGAAAACCGAGAACAGAAATGTGGTTAAGAATAAATTTAAAACTAACAACAATAAGAAAGTTACAAATAGTAATACGGAGCCGTATGAATGGAGGGGATTACATATAGACGTAGCCAGACACATGATGCCAGTTGAATATTTAATGCGCACACTGGATAAAATGGCAACGCTAGGACTAAATAGACTGCATCTGCATTTAACTGATGATCAAGGCTGGAGATTCGAAAGCAAGCATTATCCGAGGCTGCATACCGTGGGCGGATACCGGCGCGAGACAGTGCTCGGTAAGCAGTTTCCATTCTTTAATTTAAATTATAAAGGTGACGGAATTAGATATGGCGGATATTACAAGCAGGATGAATTAAAAGAGCTCGTGAAGTATGCAAAAGATAAAGGCATTATAATAGTACCAGAAATAGATATACCAGGGCATGCTACAGCACTTCTAAGTGCGTATCCTGAGTATGCATATTCTAAAGCGCCGACAGAGGTAGTTACATATTGGGGAGTGTTCGATAATGTACTCGCGAATAATGAGCGCACTTTGGAATTCATAAATAGAATTTTCGATGAGCTGATGGAAGTATTTGATAGCAAGTATATACATATAGGTGGTGACGAGGTCAGTGTGGCGGGGTATGATAGTGAGTATATATTGCTAGGTGTAGCCCAGCATTTGAAGTCCAAAGGTCGCACACCAATTGTGTGGGACGAGGCATATAGTGTAGCGGCAGGGGTAGGGGGCATAGTGATGGTGTGGCGTAATATGAGTATAGTTTTAGATATGCTGAAGAAGGGGCTACCGACTATATGTGCTAGTTCTACACACTTCTACTTTGACCATTATCAGTCTGCAGATATTAATAATGAGCCATTGGCAATTGGTGGATATACAGATTGTGATAGGGTATTGTCTGCCGCTGCAGAGCTAGGCGCAATTAAAATCAAAGCTGGGACTAATGCAGACAAATTGATCGGTGTACAGGCACAATTATGGACAGAGTATATTAGAAATAGCAAAGAAGCAGATTATATGCTATATCCTAGACTGGAAGCCTTTGCACAAGTCGCCGGACGTGGCGCTGTGGTATAGTAATTATTTCTGATTAGTCTACAATTTTGATATAATGTAGATATGAAAAATTTTGATATTTGGAATGGTGTAAAAAAGACTACTGATAATAAAGATGCCAACTTTCAGTGTGATGTGAGAGAGATTTGGTGGGCTTCTGTTGGAGAAAATATAGGCGAAGAAATATGTGGTAAGAATAATAGCTTTGAAAGGCCGGTCCTAATTATTAAAAAATTTAGTAAAAGTAACTTTTTTGTTTTACCTATAACTTCAACTGTAAGGAAAGGTACATACTTTTACAATATAGAGCTGAATGGTAAAGTGAGATCTGTGCTGCTGCACCAAGGTCGATTTATTTCTAATAAAAGAATGCTTAGAAGAATAGAAACTGTCTCTGAGGGTAAATTTGCCGGAATTACTGCTGCATTCTTAAATAATTTTACAATCGAAAACCCACCTTACGGTGGGAATTCTCAGGCACCTTACGGTGAAGATATATTAAGTATATCAAATACAGGAGGATTGTCAAGTAACATTCACGACTACAATACACAAGCATTAGAAATACACAAAAGAAATGGTGGGAAATTAGAAGTTAAGAGTAAATTACCACTTAAAACCAAAGAGGATTTATCTATTGCATATACCCCTGGGGTAGCAGCTGTATGTACCGATATTTCTGATCACCCAGAGAATGTATATGCTAGTACTTTGAAGTCCAATACCATAGCAATCATTAGTGACGGGTCAGCAATACTAGGCCTAGGGAATTTGGGGGCATCGGCATCTATTCCTGTGATGGAGGGCAAGGCTGCTATACTAAAAGAATTTGCTGGAGTGGATGCTTTCCCAATATGCTTGCAAAGCCAAGACACAGAAGAGATTATAAATATTATCAAAAATATTGCTCCGGTATTTGGAGGTATTAATTTAGAAGATATTGCATCCCCTAAATGCTTTGAGATTGAATCAAGGCTAAAGTCTGAAATGCAAATACCTGTAATGCATGATGATCAGTGGGGGGCAGCTACCGTATCACTGACAGCGCTTATTAATTCTCTAAAGCTTGCAGGTAAAAGCAAAGACGATGTTAAGGTGGTGCTGTCTGGTGTGGGGGCGGCAGGGGTGGCTACGGCTAGGCTGCTAATAGCATATGGAATTAGGAATATAATTTTCATCGACAGCAAAGGTGTAATTAGAAGTGATAGGAGTGATTTGAATAAAGAGAAGATAGAACTAATTAGTAATGCTAATAATTTTAATAGCAAAGCAGTAAGTCTGACTGACGCACTAGTAGGGGCAGATGTATTTATTGGCCTTTCCAAGCCTGGTGTACTGACTAAAGAGATGGTGCGGTGTATGGCCTCTAATCCAATTATATTTGCACTAGCTAATCCTGTGCCAGAAATAATGCCAGAAGTGGCCAAGGAGGCAGGATGCTACATTATGGCAACCGGTAGGAGTGATTATCCAAATCAAATTAACAACTCTTTGGTATTCCCAGGATTTTGGAAAGGTATGCTAGAGAAGAGGAGGCGTGATATAAGTAGTACTACTGCTCATGTATATGATGAGACTCTTTTTATTAGAATTGCCGAAGGATTGGCAGATATGGTAGAGGAATTGAATGTGGATAATATTTTGCCTAATATGTTCAACCCTAAAGTTGTAGACATTGTCTATAGTGAAGTATTAAAATAGCATATGCCAGAAAATATTAAAGTATACAGTGATCACAAAACATTAGATAAATTTGCTACTGATGCATCTATATTTAGAATTGTACCTAAAGGTGTACTAATACCTAAAAGTATAGAAGATATAGAAAGTATAGTGAGGGCAATAATTAGCGCGAGAGATAATGGAGAGGATATAAGTCTAACAAGTAGAGCAGCTGGTACATGTATGAGTGGCGGGCCGCTGAGTCAAGACTTTGTCATATCATTTACTGAGCATATTAACAAAATACATAATATCGATATAGAAGATAAAACTATAACACTAGAGCCTGGCGTATACTATAGAGACATGGAAAAGGCTACGCTATCGGCAGGGCTGATACTTCCGAGCTACCCAGCATCGCGCGAGCTATGTGCTATAGGAGGAATGATAGGCAATAATAGTGCCGGAGAGAAAACTTTTAAATACGGCAAGACTGATAAATATATAGAAGAGATAGAGATGATATGTAGTGATGGTAATAAATATAATTTTAAGAATCTGAAGGGCCAGGATTTGGATAATGTATTAGAAAATGATAATACATTCTATGGAGACATACATAGAAAAGTCCTAAAGCTAATCAGGGATAATTCCCAAGAAATAGAATTAAACAAGCCCAAAGTTACCAAGAACTCCAGTGGATACTATTTGTGGAATGTGTATAATCCAGCCACGGATAATACCGAGCATTCTATGAATTTAGCCAAACTAATATGTGGATCGCAGGGCACACTGGGTGTGATGACCAAATTTAAGATCAAGCTAATCAAAGCGGAGAAGAAAAGTCGCATGGCTGTGGTATTCCTAAATGATATAGCAGATATGCCTAAAATAGTAACGGATATATCCAGGCTAATGCCTGAGAGCTTTGAGATATTTGATGATCATACTTTTAGAATTGCAATGAAATTCCTACCACAAATTGTGAAGAGTCTAGGTGGAAGCATAATTAGCCTGGCCAAACTATTCTGGCCAGAGTTCAAAATGATATTGACCGGATCAATACCGAAAATAGTAATGCTAATAGAATTCGTAGAGCAAGATGAGCAGGCCTTACATGGTAAAATCGAAGAAATTGAAAAAATTTTCAAGTCGATTGCAAATGATAGCGCTCTAAATGAAAGAGTTAAAACTCATATTGTGAGGACTGACAGGGAAGCTAAAAAGTATTGGGTATTTAGAAGAGAGTCTTTTAACCTTTTGAGGTCTAAGCTTAAGACGTCACGCACAGCACCATTCATCGAGGATGTGGTGGTAGACCCTGCTGACTTGCCAAGCTTCTTGCCTAGATTCGAAAAGATATTAGATGAGGAAAAGCTAGTCTATACTATTGCGGGCCATGTGGGTGATGGGAATATACATGTAATACCGCTGATGCAGCTAGCTGACGAGCAGACTATAGATCAAATAGAGAGGCTTTCAAAGAAGGTATACGCACTCGTAAAGGAATATAACGGCTCACTATCGGGGGAGCATAATGATGGACTGATACGGGCTCCATTCTTAGAATATATGTACAGTGGAAGGATGATAGAATTATTCCAAGAGTTAAAAAGTGTGTTCGATCCTAATAATGTATTTAACCCAGATAAAAAGATAGGTGTGACATGGCAATATGCTAAATCTAAAATAGACAGGAGGAAGTAGCTTATAAATACAATATTGTAAATTAATCTATCAAGCAAGTATAAGCGCGCAAAATGAAATGCGGGACCTACGGTCCCGCATTTCATTTTGCGCGCTTATACAAATTCGCTATTACTTTTTAGCGACAGCCTTCTTGGCTACTTTTTTAACTACTACTTTCTTTGCGGCTACTTCTTTCTTGGCTACAGTCTTCTTAACCGCCTCTACCTTTTTAGCAGGAGCTTTCTTAACTGCCTCCTTCTTGGCGACTACCTTTTTAACTACAGGCTTTGCATCCTTCTTTACTACCTTACTAGTTTCAGATTTAGAAGGGCTATCACTTTTAGTTTCTGCTACCGGTGCTGATTTGGCTACGCTGTCTACAGTGCTTAGCTTTGAAAACTGATTAGCTAAAGTATCTAGCTTACTAGTAAGAGTAGATACTTGTATGCTTAATCTAGTTACTTCTGTCTTCAGCTCATCTACTCTAGAGTCATTGCGAGGGGCTTCTACTTTCTTTGTGTCCCATTTTGCATCACGGTCAAAGCTTTTACTCGGCTGAGCTGTCTTCTCAAAACGCTTCTCAAATTTGTTAGGGCGTGCGCCATCTCTTGAATTCCTATTAGCAGAGAAGTCCTCTTTGCCTCCGAAGCAATTCCTACATAGTACTGGCCTGTCACCTGTTGGCTTAAAAGGTACTTCGCATGATGCCCCACAATCACCACAAGTCGCAGGGTGCATTGTTTTCTCTGCAAAGCTATTTGACCCACCAAATGATGGGCGACCACCAAAGCTCGGCTTGCCAGAGAATCTAGACTTATCACCGTATCCACCACGACCGCCATCTCTTTTCCCAAAGCCACCACTTTTACCGCCGAACTTCTTATAGTCTTTCATAGAATTGTTATATTATAGTATTGTTATTACTCATGGCATGGTAACATTAATTTGTATATATAGCAATATATTAAAGTAGTATCAGTTTTGTATTATTAATGCTAAAATGTATTCTATATAATAATTTTAAAATAAAACAATGATAACAATAAACCCCTATATTAATTTTAATGGCAATGCCGAAGAGGCCTTTAATTTTTACAAATCAATATTTGGTGGTGAGTTTGAAAAAGTTGCGAGATTCAAAGATATGGCCAGTGAAGATTTTCAGGTCTCAGAAAATGAAGCTGATAAAATAATGCATATATCTTTACCTATCGGCCCTAACATGCTAATGGGGAATGATGTGCCAGAATTTATGGGCCGCACAAATGAGAATGAAAACAGATCTAAAATATCAATAAATGTAGATAGCAAAGCAGAGGCAGACAGACTCTTTAATGGTCTTACTGTTGGTGGTCAGGTTGAAATGCCTATGTCGGACAGTCCTTGGGGGTCATATTTTGGAATGTTTAGGGACAAATACGGAATCGAATGGATGATAGACTTCGACACTAACGCATAGACATGCAAAAGACTACAGCCACTACAGTATCTGATTATAATAAATTGCAATCACAAGCAGCTAGTGAGATTTGCAATTTGCTAGAAATCAATATAAATAAGTACTTGAAGAATAATGAATCTAAAATATGGCATGGTAGTCCAGTTTGGTTTATAAATGGGAATCCAGTAGTCGCGTATTCTGTTAGAAAGGACGGCAGAGTATCTTTGATGTTTTTCTCTGGGCAAAGTTTTAATGATGAGGATTTAAAGCCAGAAGGCAAATTCAAAGCTGCAGAGATATTCTATTCTAGCCGAGATGAAGTGGAAACAGGCAAGCTTAAAAAATGGCTTGGGCTAGCAATTGATATTCAATGGGACTATAAGAACATAGTAAAGAATAAAGGTGTATTGGTAAGCTTGCCAGCAATGTCAGGAAAAGAAAATATATGTAGCCGTGGTCATGTATATGCAAAGAGTAAAGATATACCCACATGCCCAACTTGTTGGCCGGGGCGATACAATCACAATGAATCTAAAACATAAGAAAATCAAATTAGTAATATTAGGGCTCGCATCTGTAATATGCTCTAGATTTGTATTTACCCTAATAGATGACCCAGAAGGTCCAAACTTACTAATTGTCATAGTGTTGGCTGCCGCCATCTATGTATCAATATTAGTTTTGTATTTTCTAATACAGTACGTGTTAAACAATGCAAACTATAAAGAGTAACAAAACAACTCTTCTGAGGTATAATTTTTTGTGTTATGAGTTAAAACAACATTCTTATTTTAATAAAGAAATGTTATAATTAAAATATGAATAAAAGTAAAATGAGCACAAAAATTATTGAAGATATAAGAGTCAATGTTAAAATTGCGTCTTTGTGGGCGAGTTTTATGGTTCTCTATACATATGTAGATTATTTTCATTTATATATGCCGGGTTCTATAGAAGATATTCTGGCAGAAAGAATGTTTGTATTTGATATTACACAAGTTATGTTACTTATAGCAATGGTTTTTGTAATAATCCCAGCTCTCATGATTTTCTTATCAGTTGCGTTACCGGCTGAGGTTAACCGTCGTGCAAATATAATTATTGCGTTATTGTATATTCCGTATATGTTGTTTAATCTAGCGGGATTGGCTTGGGCGCATATGTATATCGCTGCCGGTGTAGAAGTTATCATTCTTTTACTAATTATCCGTTACGCATGGAAATGGCCAAAAGTTGATATTGATTCAAACAATTAGTTGTAAAATTAAAAGACAAGTTAAGTATAAAAACAATATGATAAAATACGGATACACAATTTTATATGTAGAAAATGTCGAAGCTACACTCGCGTTTTATGTTAAGGCGTTTAGCTTTACTCAGAAGTTCATTACTCCAGAAAAAGATTACGGCGAGCTTGAGACTGGAGGCACGACACTTGCCTTTGCTGCACACACTGTCGCTGAATACAACGGCATCGCTATTGAAAGACGACACTCGAAAGCTTTACCTTCACCTTTTGAAATTACTTTTGTGGCAGATGATATTGAAAGTGCTTGGAAGCAAGCGGTCGAAGCTGGGGCGGAAATAATAAAAGAGCCAGCCCAAAAGCCTTGGGGTCAAACGGTTGGCTATCTCTGTGACATCAACGGCTTTTTGGTGGAGGTGTGTACGAAGGTGGGGTAAATACTAATCAACAAATATTTACATGTCCTACACCAACAAAACTCAACCAACCACAATTAGCCCTGAGAAGTACTTGAAAGAAAATTTTAAAGGGAAAGAAAAAGTGCAGAGCGAAGCATTGACTTTAATTGACGTATACTCTGAAGTTACAGGGTCACCGTGTGTGATGTGGAATAAGATATTTGGGTTTGGTAAATATCATTACCTGGATAGTAAAGGTGGTGAGCATACACACCTTGTAACTGGCTTCGCCATTTCTTCAACTGGCTTTACGCTTTATAACATGATGGGTTGGGATGCTTATAAAAATGCAACAGAAAAACTTGGCAAACATAAGCTCTCCGGCAAATCATGTCTTGCCATAAAAAGCATCGAAGATATCGATCTTAAAGTGCTAAAGGTTGTTATAAAAAACTCTCTTAGCGATATGAGTAAACACTATAGAACAGAAAAATAATTTGATATAATACACACATATGACAAATATAATTAGTACAAATAAATTAGTGTTGGGTGGGGCGTTGGTGGCTTGGGTTATTCCTATGATAGTGAGTTTTTTTATGATTGATCCAGTAACTATGGAATATTTACCAAATGAATTGGTTTTTAAAATTACAATGATTGTGGTTGCCGCGGCGGTAACTCTTTTTTTGTTTAAGAAATTCTTAACAAAAAATTTATTAAATTTACAAGTGCCGCACACGTTTTTAATTATTAATGTTGTGCTGGACGTAATTGTGCTAATGGGAATGCTTGCGATGCCATTTGCCGAGTGGGTGACAACTGTGTTTCCGTCTTACTTAATTATTTTTTACGGGCTATATTATTTTTTGAAGAAATAAATTAAAATAATAAATTTTATGAAAAAAATAACACCAAATTTGTGGTTTAAAGGAAATGCAGAGGAAGCTGTGGATTTCTATCTATCGGTTTTTAAAGATGGAAAAGTTGTTAGTAAATCCTATTATCCAACAGAAAATTTACCTGATTTTCAAAAACCATTTGCAGGTAAAATATTGGCTATTTCTTTTGAACTTTTAGGGCAGGAATTTGTAGCCATCAATGCTGGCAATGAATTTACTTTTAACGAAGCAGTGTCTTTTAACATTGCTTGTAAAGATCAAGTGGAAATTGATTATTATTGGGAGGCCTTAACCAAAAATGGTGGGCAAGAAAGTGTTTGTGGATGGTGTAAAGATAAGTATGGTTTGTCGTGGCAAATTAGCCCAGAAAATATAGAGTCAGTAATGCTTGCCCCTGGCGCCTGGGATAAACTTATGCAAATGAAAAAGATTAACATTGCAGAACTTGTAGCGCATACAAATTAAAAATAAGATAAATTATATGAAAAAGCAAATATATATAAATTTAATAGTTAAAGATTTAGTAAAGGCAACGAGCTTTTACGAAGCGATCGGTTGTGTAAAAAACCCAATATTTAGTAGTGAGGATGCAAATTCTATGATGTGGAGCGAGGAAATTGTTTTTATGTTGTTGACAGAAAAATTTGCACTTAACTTTAATGATGGAAAAGAAATTGCTGACCAGAAAAAGACAGTGGGTGCATTTTACGCATTAAGTCTCGATTCTAAAGAAATGGTAGATACATTCTGTGGAAATGCTAAAAAAGCGGGTGGCAGAGTTTATGAAAATAAATTTAACAAGGAAGTGGCAGGAGACTTTATGTATTCTTTTGAAGTTGAAGATTTAGATGGCTATATTCTAGAGCCAGTTTTTATGGACATCTCTAAATTTCCACAACAATAGTAAGGAATTTTAAATTAAATAATAATTAATAAATATAATAAATAAGTAAAGATTAAAATATGGAAGCTCATGCTGATCTAATGAATGATCCAAATAAGACAAAAGAGGATCAACAAAAATGGATGGTGGAGAATAAAGCAAAGTTTGAAGCGGTACAATAAATAAAGATTTTAAATACACAAAAGCACCCAATTGGGTGCTTTTGTGTTCTGAATACTGCTCTCAGCAGGTTTGCAATTAAAGTATAGCTCTACTTGATTAGCTATATCTTTGAGCTAGCACGAGTTGGCTGGCGGACTAGGGATCGAACCTAGATTCACAGCTTCAAAGGCTGCTGTCCTACCATTAGACGATCCGCCAAAAATTCAAATAAGAATTTAAATCAAAGAGTTTAAATCAGTGAATTTAAATCAAAATATATCAGAACATAAATCAAGACATAAAATAATTTTCTAAACCAGTGACAACGTTGTAAATTGTGATTGCGCTACGAATTGATTATTATCGTGAATTAATGATAACATCGATTCGGTCTTGCGCAACTTTTAACAATTTTATCGCTTTGTTATAGAAAGCTATGTAATGAATTTATGATAAATATAATAACATAAAAATTAGATTTGCGCTAATCATTTTATAGGAGTATAATTAGAGTATTAAAAATAATTTTGAACAAAAAAATGCAATCAGCACCTCAAGCAAATCCTGGTAATAATTCAAGTTTTGGAAATCTAAATGCGGCACATGGTAATGAAAATGTAATGAATGGATATACTGTAGAGACTGTAACTTTATCAGATGAGGAGTTCGATAGAATGTTCGCAGCAGCAGGTATGATGGGGGCAGCAAATGATTCAGCATACAATGCAGGACTAGAAAGTCAGTATAATGGTGTGAGGAATTTGGCAGATTTAACAACCAAGATGGTAGCCTAAGCCAATTACTATCGGTTTGACACAAAAGTCAATACGTGATAGTGTATATATATGAAGCTATTAAAGCAGTTAAAAGATTTGATTTTGAGCACTAATATGTCCTTTGAGGAAGTAAGGGCATTTGAGTTAGGTATGGCTAGATTGTCCCTAGAGGATCAGGTGGCACTATACAGACTACTATCTCAGAATCCTGATTTGATATATCCTACTTATATAAATTATAAAGCCAAAATGATTGCAAAGAAAACTGGTGTAGGGTGGGAGGCAGCAGTAGAGAGTGAATTAGCCGAATTAGAAAGGTATATAGAGAAGAAAAGGGTAGGAGAAGAGGTAAGGATTATAGATTAACAAAAGTGCTGGCCGCAGGCCCGCACTTTTTGTTTAGAATCTTTTAATATTCCTGTGGATAAAGTCCTAGTAAATTGTAAGCCTGCTGCTATACTTAAATAGTAAAGCTATGTCGAAGATAATTAAAATATTATTAGTGATTGGGGGTATCAATTGGGGCCTAGTAGGCCTGTCCTACTTCTTTGCAAGTGAGGAATCTAATTGGAACTTCCTTAATGCAATACTCGGCAGTCGCGGCACTACATATGAGCCGATAGAGGCGGGTATATATATTTTAATTGGTGTTGCTACGCTGCTTTTCATTTTCACAAAATCAAGCTCAAGCTCTTGCGATATGCCTTGCTGCACTGGTGTATGTAGCTCTGGCTGCAAAGACTGCAAGTGTAATAAGGGCGGCAAGTGTGAATGTGACTGTGAAGGCGGCAAGTGCAGTGCATAATAGCTACTTACAACTCCTTGGTGAAGACATCCCGCTTTGCGGGATTTCTTTTTATATATTCATATAATACGTAGTATATATTATCCAGATTCTGTGCATTTGTGTTTCGATTTATATTGTACTTATGATATAATCATAAGTAATGAATAGTAATACTAAGCTCACAATCAAATACTTGGTCATATTTGCAGTCGTATTTCACATAGTTCAGCTTATACAGAATTGGAGCACATTTACTACTGCATATGATATATTGGGCCCGGTCGATGCATATGCTACGCTATATGACTTTAAAAGTAATTACACTTTGTTCTCTGGTATGGTGGCACTGCTTGTTGTGCTGCTAACTAGCCTTAATATACTTCTGAGTATGGAATTTTTTAGACTTAGGTCAAGCAGCTTTCATCATAAGAGCAGCGTGTTTACGATGCTGGGGTCTGCTGTCGGTATTATGGGCGCACACTGTGCAGCCTGCGGCACTGTCGCACTAGGAGCAATTTTATCATTAGCTGGTATTAGTATCACAGCTTTGCCTTTTGAAGGATTAGAATTTGGGGTCCTAGGAATAATAATTTTAATATTTACAACTTATACTCTTTATAAAAAGTATAAGAATCCATACATTTGCTAATATGAGTCATGCAGCAGAGCCGATGTTAGGCGCAGTTAAATTCATAATCGTACTTATAATAATCGGTGCTATTGTGGACTTTTTACCTGAGGACATAAAATCATTGCCTAGTGTGCAAATTGGTGGCGATAAGACTTTGAACAATAATGCATCTGTAAGTAAAGATTCTTACAAAGTATTAAAAGTTGTTGATGGTGATACTTTGGATATTGATTATAACGGGAACACGGAAAGGGTTAGACTGATAGGGATAAATTCTCCAGAATCAGTAGATCCTCGTAGGCCAGTAGAGTGCTACGGTGTAGAGGCTAGCGAGCATGCAAAGGATATGTTGGAAGGTGAAGACATAAAGATAGAATTCGATAATAGCCAGTCCAAAAGGGATCAATACGATAGATTATTGGCATATGTATACCTAGGCGATGGGCAGATGGTAAATAGGAAAATGATTGCGGACGGGTATGCCTATGAATACACTTATAATACCCCATACAAATATCAGAGTGAATTCAAAAGCCTGCAATCAATAGCAAAGAATTTACATCGAGGTCTATGGTCAGAGGATACCTGCAATGGTATTAAATAGTAGTGCTATGTTATAATTAAAATATAATGAAAATTCTAGACACATTGGTTAAGATTATAAAATGGTGCTTCTACGCGGTACTGATTGCTGTCGTGGCTGCTATGCTGATTAGGCTAGCATATTTCATATATACCAAGCTAATAAGTAGTGATAATGCTATAACTCAAAATGAAACATACAATAGGACTGCCAGCTCGACTACTGGGGTATTAGAAAGCATTAGAAGCGGTAAAGCTTTCAGTTTTAAATTGCCACCACCTGGATCTTGGTCTTTGAACTTGAGCGACCCAAATAGGCCAATAGATTGGGAAGGCCAAGAGCCATCGTGGGATAATAGTGCGGGGTGGAGTAGCGAGGCAAATTGGAATAGCCAGAATGAAAAGTGGGATAATAATAGCGATTGGCCAGCTCAAACTCAGTGGCCGTCAAAATCCAATAATAATGCTAATTGGAATTATGATAATACACTAAAATATAAATAGTGACATATAGTAGCATATATGCTATAATACAATCCTTCGCGTCGGTGGTAGAGTGGTCAATTACAACAGACTGTAAATCTGTCGCCCTACGGGCTTCGTTGGTTCAAATCCAACCCGGCGCACTAAAATTTAATATACACTCGCTTTGACAATTTGTCTACAATGGTGTATGATGCGTTAGTCTAAGATTAACTTCAAGTTATCAGATTTGCCTCTGATTTAGGGTAGACTATCTTAGACCCAGTTTAGCAGGTAGGATTTTGTTCAGCGTATCTGGCAATTGCGCTAGATTATTGCCCGCATATCCTGTCTGCTCCCGTTTTGAAGGATTGTAGCATTTCTATCTATAAAGATTATGTGTAATATATCCTTCACCCTTTTGCAAATGAGATTATGAGACCGCTATCACATCTTGTTGATTTGATTTCTCCGTGCTTATCTCATTTGCTCCCGTTTTGAAGGATTATATGACACCTATCTGTAAAGATTTATTGGACTGTATCCTTCACCCTTTCGCAGGATTGAACCATCTCTATCTGTAAAGATTATTGACTCGATATCCTGCACCCTTTAGAAGGTGGATTAATGCTACACTATCGCAATGCGATTCCATTAGGTTTATCCACCTTCACCAGTTTTGGTTGATTATGTAAGCCATATCGCGTAGCGATTAGAGTTGCAGTATCAACCAACCTAATTTGTTGAGATTTGATCATCCCTATCCATTTGGATTAGGTCGCGCCTATCTCAACAAACCCTTTTGCTTTTTGATTGCATTTAGGTTATCTAGCCCAAATTAAGGCTTGAATTTAGGAGTCCTATCAAAAAGTGAATATGCTCTTGGGATTATGTATTGGTTATCGAGTCTCGATTAGATGCCCTATATCCCAAGAGCCCCCTCTTTTCCTTTTAAATTAAATATAATTTGAAAGTGAAAGAGGGGGATTGGGACATAGCTATCTTTATGATTATTTGTGCGTTATCCCCCACCATACTACTATGGATTAGTAGACTTTGTTCTTTGTAAGGAGGGTTAAAAATGGCATCAGTACCACCGAGTCCCAGGAGCAAATATACATTTAGTCATCAATCAAGGACGCAATCTGCGAACGCAGTTTTGTCTGTAGTTGAGAAGCTTGAATCAGTTACCAAGATAAGTACTGGAGTAATTGCTAGAGTTGGCAAGAATTCTGGTGAAGTAATTGTCAGAGCGGCAATTCTTGATCGATCAATTAAGATGCAAATTGTTGGAGGTGGATGTAAACAGGAGGTGTTCTTTTATGGAGAGCATCTTCAAAAGCAGCTTGATGATATTCGTGAGGCGCTTTGCAAAAGCAAAAAGCCAAAATTCAAAGTTTTGATTGAGAAGGTTTAAGATGAATGATTTAGAAATTGGTACGGGAAGGATTATCGCGATCGCGCATCGTGTCAAGGCGCTTATGAAGGATGGCAAGCATAACGCTGCGCAGCCAACAAAGGTGCTCATAATCCAAAATGGAGAGAGTAAAACTTTATCGCTGGCCACAGAAGCAGATGAGCTTGAATTTGTCTGCGGTAAATATGTAACCAAGTGGGGTAAGAATGAAGTAACTGGTGACCCTGTAATTGCAAGCTATACAAATGATGGCCTGCAAAGTGGAGACACTGTGCTAATGTCGCTCGGTGGATCAGGTGACCCGCTAGCGTATGCGATTAGCCGCAAAGGCGAAGACGCACAATTTATGCTTTATCGTACTGCGCCGTGGAGGATTGCAAGTCAGCGCGGTGAAAAGCCCAGCAAGCAGTCCGACCGTGATGAGTCCGAGCTTGATGCCTTGGTAGAAATCTGGAGTCAGAATCCAGAGTACTTCTCGAGATGTGACGAAGCGGATCGTATCCGTATGAATATCTCTTTCGCATATCGCGCATTCAAGGATAATCAGAAGGCTCGCATGGCACACGAGGCACGAATGCGCCAGTCAATGATTGGACGTATATTCATGTCCCCGGATGGGTTATATCCAGAAGGTTTGATCGGTAGACTGCTGAATAACTTTGTAATCACTGTGAAGAAAGTGTATGCGAAAGGGAGCCGCCAGGTAAAGGTTTTGGAGTCTCTGACGACTGCAGAATCTAGTGCCAATTTGGAATTGGAGAAGGCGGTGATTGGCAGTCGAGTGTGGCAGATTTTCGAGCCAATACGA
Source organism: Minisyncoccota bacterium (assembly GCA_035905815.1). Taxonomy (GTDB): domain Bacteria; phylum Patescibacteriota; class Minisyncoccia; order Phycocordibacterales; family UBA5272; genus JAMIGE01. The sequence goes on from JAMIGE010000002.1 coordinate 18,444, forward strand.
GGCATTGGACCATCTGTAGCTGGTGGTATTATCTCATCAATTAGTGACATACGACGCTTCAAAACAGAGGCAAAGTTGTGGAGCTATTGTGGATTGCATGCGCTGCGTCCAGATTTTGGAAAGTTCCAAAAGGGCGATACACCAATTGGAGGCATAATGGCCAGGCGGCGCGGTGGTGTGGGGCAGATCTCAAACTGGAATCCTACAATTCGCCAAGCACTTTGGCTGTTCGGCGAGCAGTTGAATCGCCAAGCCAAAATGAATACATATTGGGGGAATAAGCTTCTGGAGAACAAGGCGAAGTATCGAGAAAAGTATCCAAACATTATTGAAAATGTAAATGGCAAGCTGCGGTATAATCCAGCGCACATACATCGTCTAGCTGTTTGGAAGACTCTTCGGCAGTTCACAAGATGGCTACATCGTGAATGGACTCGCCTTGAGAATGACCCGAATTACATTGTAAAGCATCCGAAATCGGATGCCGAGCAAGTGTCTGTATATAACGAAAATACAGAAAGGTTGGCAGCATAGAGGCCAAAATATCATGGGATTAAACTTAAACTATCAGCAATGATTATGATATAGGTATCCCATTTACCCGCATTTAATTATGCGGGTTTTTATATTTTTAATTATATTGTATATATAAAATGAATCGATAATAAACAATAGCAAATTTTGACAATGGCTGAACAATAGTGTATAGTGTGAAAGTTCAATTTAGATTGTAATATAAGGTTTTTATCTTATATTACAATTTGGTTGATTTGATCTTTTACAACTATTTTGAAGGAAGTTATATGGGTAAGGAAAGTGTTGGCGAGTCTCTGCGCTATGGATCAGAACAAGATGCATCCCAAGCTGTAACCAAAGAGTTAATAGCCGCAGTTGCAAAGTATCCGTCGCTAGCTCAGCTGACGGCGGATTATTGTGGTGTACAGTTACGAGCTGTGAATGACTGGCTCAAGGGCCTATGTCGGCCACAAGGCGCAAATTTAATTTGCCTTTTGGGTCTGATGCAGAGTCTGCATCTAGTGCAGAAGCTACACAATGTAGCTCTTGGATTAGATGCTTCAAATCTTGCTAGCGTCTATCAGTACAAGTTACTGATGCTATTACATAAGAAAGTAATGACCGAGGAAGCAGTTAATGCTAGTTTTAAATTGACAATGCGTACTGTCAGGCTTCATGCTTATACAAAGCTGGAGGTGGAAGAGTTGGATATTGTTGGTCCTTATAACAAGAATTACGGGCAGATTAACAGCCTGATAGGCATGGTATGGGATTGGTGTAGAGGGCTAGAACTTTCATATCCGTCCGAGCAGGTAGTGACGGGCGCAAAGGTAGATAAGATATCACCGCCAAAGTCAATTGGACAGACACCCATCAATATGCAGACCATTGCCTGCGCTCTTGAAATAATTGCAATACATTTGCCAGAGTTTCTGGCTGAGAGCGCAGCAGAAGACAGAGAAAGCTTGCGCAATAGTGTGGGCAGTAGGAAATACTTTGAAATTGTCACTGGACTTGGGAGGCTCTCAAGCGAGACCGCCTTCAGAGAGTCACAGCAACCAGTAGTAGTAAACCGTAAAGGAAATAGAAATGGCAACTAAGCAATCATTTGCAGTCAATCATCATCAAGGCCGCGCATTGCTATTGATCGGTGAGATGTATCCGACAGTTCCGCTAGCACTATTCGAAGCTGTGCAGAATGCCTTAGATGGCAATGCATCGCGTATCGAGGTTGATGTGAATTTAAAGGCGGGTACTGTCGCAATACGCGACAATGGCGACGGGGTTACGAGGAGTGGGCTCAAAGATGCTTTAAGCTCGGTATTGGTGTCATCTAAAACCGAGAAAGGGAAGTTGGGCCAATTTGGTATGGGGCTACTGGCACTGCTGGGTAAATGTGAGTATTTTACATTTACCTCTTGTCATAAATCCTCGGCCACAGACTATTCAAGGTGGACATTCGAGACAGAGTCCATACGCGCAATGTCAGATACTGTCACTATCCCAGTGTCAGAAGTAAATGATTTAATTTGCAACTCAAAAGGCAAAAGTAATCAGCCTTCTAAGAAGGCAGTCTGGTGGCGGACAGAAGTCTCAGGCTTTAATATTTCTCCGGACAAGCTTGTGGGAGGGGTTGATGCCGATGATATTCGCGATGGCATAATTAGTCGATTCAGCTTGAAAATGCTGGAGAATGATGCGAGTATACGTATTCGTGTCACGTCTAAAAAGGGCGGTACTATAGTGCACGACAATGTCAAAGCTCGACTTTTCTGTGGTAAAGCGCTAGAAGCTCGAACTTATCGAGGTGAAAAGGCAGGGATTACATCCTTTGAGCTGTATATGGCGCCACGCAGCACCCGAAATGCCGGAGCAAAGGCAAATAAAGTCATTAACTTGCAATTTGGTATTGCTGGTGACATGTTCCGAGTGCCAGCAGGTGAGTTTCTAAAATCGGCTGGAGATATGCTACCTGACCCGATTAAGAAAGGCCTAATGCTTGGCACTTTGGAGGGTGTAATCCTGGCAGATAAATGCAAGCTTCATCCGAATCGCAAGGGATTTGTAGTGGATGAAGCTTTTGCAGAGTTCTGTGAGCATCTTCTGGAGTGGTAT
>JAMIGE010000003.1:0-4706 GCA_035905815.1 Minisyncoccota bacterium
TCCATTGATTGTAGTAGTTAAAGTGTTACCAGATAGAGATTGAGTAAAGGAATTGATGATGTTAGCTACTGTACTAGTAATACCATTGATAATAGTAGTTAGGAAGTTACCTGTGGAGGTGGCTTCACTAGTATTGATAATGCTAGTAGATGAAGATACTCCGTTGACTGTAGAGGTAAGGGTGTTAGTAGCAGAGACTAGAGAGTTGGTTGTAGATACTACAGGTATAGTGATAGTAGTAGTAGCCACTACTCCATTAACTGTAGTAGTTAATACACTAGTAGAAGTAGAATAGTCTACTGTGTTAGTAGTAGGATTAGCTACTGTAGTAGTAGAACCATCTGACATAGTATATGTAGTAGATGTAGCAGTACTTGCTATGCCTGTAATACCTATGCCTGTAGTACCAGTGGCTCCTTGTATACCGGGTGTGCCTGTAGCTCCTTGTAGACCTGTTGGGCCTTGGGGACCAGTAGCACCTGTAGTAGATACTGGTACATATTGATATGAAGTATTAGTTACTGTATTAAATGGTTGATTTGTAGTATTGCTATTATTATATGTAGCACCTGCTGGGCCTTGGGGGCCAGTATCTCCTTTAGGGCCTTGGGGTCCTTGTATATATGAAGTTATGTACTTTATTATAGTAGTAGGTGCTACACTAATAGCTGGAGAGGGGTTAGAGGATGGTTGGGAGGGCGTTGGGGTGACTGAAGTGGTTGGGATGGGAGTTGTATACACTGGCACTGAAGATGAAGCTTTAGGCTGGGAGCCGGTAGTCACGACACAGCTTTTCTTGAAAGGATTATTAGGATTGGACATTGTACACCACTTGCTATTTACCAATGAATTAGATGCAGCATACACACAACCAGTTATGGCGATTACAACTAATCCAGAATATACGTATGTAAATAAAGGTTTTTTCGACATGTCCTTTTATGTCCTTTATTATATCATGATAAAGGACAATTAAAAGACATTTACAAGCCTAAGCTGTGGATAACTAAGCCCCATAGAAGTGGAAATACAACTTTAAAAATTTGAAAGGCGGCTAGTATTGCTATAATCATGAAGGCTGGATTATGCTCAAAGCTTAAATACTTGCTTTTGAGGCTTGGAATCAGTGAGCGTAAAATATTCATCCCGTCGAATGGCGGTACTGGTATAAGATTAAAGATAGCAAGAGATAAATTCACATACATTACAATGAAAGCACCATTCAGTAGTATTTCTGGTGAAATAGATAAGAAGAGGGACTGGTTTCCATGTAGAATAATGTGGGTTGCAGCGTATGAAACAGCAAAAAGTGCTAAATTTGCAGCAATACCTGCTGCAGATACCCAGAAGTCTGCGTATTTTGTCCTTAAATTATAAGGGTTTACCGGGACCGGCTTTGCCCAACCAAAGGATCCCCACCCTAAAAAAGTTGTAATGACCGGTACAAACACTGACCCGAACATATCCAGGTGTGAAATTGGGTTGAGGCTTAGCCTTCCTGCGTGAAATGCTGTCTTGTCCCCCAACTTATATGCCACATAGCCATGTGCTACCTCGTGAATTATAATGCTGTAGATTAGAACGATAATGCTGAATACTGTGTTTTCAATAGAGTTAGTCATACTGTTATATTTGCTTATATTAGCATAATATGTTAAGATTATGAAACTAAAGTAATAAAACTATGGCAAAAATTTGTATGTTCTGCGCAAAAGGCAGCAAAATGGTCGGAAAGTATTCAAATAGCGTACGTGCTACAAAGTTTAACCCTTGTGGCGACAGGCGTGTTTATCCTAATTTACAATGGGCTCGTATTCCTAATGGCCCACGTGTGAAAATGTGTACAAAGTGCATGAAAGCAGGCACACACCTTGATATTAAAGTAATTTAATATCCCAACGATTACCAAGAATGGCCGCAACTAAGTTGTGGCTTTTCTTTTACATATATATGATTAGCTGGGCTGATTAGGCAGTATATAGAACATCTCGCACAGTAATTACATGATGAGAGAGTATTATAGATTATATACATTGTATCTCTTAACTGTTATCACTTCCAAATATTATAGTTCTTATCACTTGTACTACGGAGAGCTTTGTGAAAATTGTAAAAATCCAAGCCTCTCAGAAACGGTGAAATGGTATCAGATATGCAACACTAATTTCTGCATCTATTCCTTCATTATAGACTTTTATGAAAATGCAACTGTCTTGCAGTTGTGATGCCTAAGATACTGCCTATGAAACCATGTATACCGATAGCTACTTTTGAAGTAATACTTCTAGATTCTTGCCATCACTTATAAAGTTTATACTGCCCGAAACCTGTGTAGTAATAATATACTCACTGTACTGCCGCAGAATGTCTATAACGCTTTTCATGGGGTGTCCGTATTTATTATCTTGGCCCGTGCTAATTATCGTGTATGTAGGCCTAATGAGCTTTATAAATTCCTCACTGCTAGAAGTATCAGACCCGTGATGCCCGGCCTTTAGAACTGTGACCTGCTTTTCAATTTCACTTCTATACCGGAGAGAGATATCCCTTTCTACACTCTTAGGAGCATCAGCCATTAGTAGATATTTATGTGATCCATATGATAGCATAGACACAATGCTGCTTGAGTTATTATCAAGTATAGAAACACTGCCAATGTCGTCAATACTCGGGGATAGAAAACTGAGGACTGCTCCACCACCCAAATCAAGACTATCGCCATTTTTAATTGTAACTTTTTCCGCTCCTTGTTCATTAATACAATTTAGTAGTGACTGCATGTAGTCCTTGTTAAGATCAAAACTATTGTGCAGCAGCGTCCTAATTTTGTACTTTCGACATACCTCCAGTAGTCCAGCAACATGGTCTGAGTCTGAGTGTGTAGCGATAACATAATCCAACACTCCACCATCGAACGTCTCCTGCGAGGCCAGTGAGCGTAGTACTTCTTTGCCTGGCCCACCATCAATTAGAATATTTCCGTGCCCTGGGCCTCGTATATAAATTGAATCACCTTGACCCACGTCCAAGAAGCTAACGTGTAGTTTGCTATCGGAAGCTTCGATAAAATTACTGATTGCTAATAGCAGTATTACGCCGAGTAATATGATTATTACAGTATTTTTATTATTACGGACTGCTCTAATGTGATTCCACATGCAATTATTCTAGCACTACTTTCCAATATTATGAATAGTAGATTTTTGTGATAGTATATACATATGCAAAGTATATTTTCTACTGACATCATTTTAATAATTGATAGCTACAAATACGTAGCAATCTTCTTTTTCTTACTAGCCAACGGAGTATGCAATATCCCTTCATCGCAAATTGTTTATTTGGCGATTGGGTACTATGTCTCTGAAGGGAAATTGGATTTTATGTTGTCCGTTATGTTCGGCACCGCTGGCAACGTCGTAGGGAATTTCATTTTGTCTTTTATAATTTCAAAGTATGGATTAGATACAGCCCGCAAGTTTACATATATTAATGATAAGGCACTAAGTAGCTTTAGTGATAAAGTTAGTAATAATGGAGTATTATATCTTACTGCTTCAAAATTGATTCCGAACCTAAAGATATTTGTGCCGATTGTTGTTGGGATTACTAAATTACCATTCTTCAAAAGTCTTTTCATCTATACAGTCGGTTCTGCTTTATGGGCTATTATAGTGATTAGAATTGGTGAATATTTCGGTGACAGCATTTCATGGCAATATTATACTCTTACTGTATCATTACTTGCTATTGTTGTTGTATCCTTATTCTATCTACGTTTCATCAAAGCTAGCCATAGCAAGTAGATCAATACATAAGCAATATACAGTATTGCTATGCTAATACCGCTGACATCATAGTAACCTTTCACAGCGAAGTCGGATACAACATCTGAGCTGCCACCGAATGAAGAAATCCTGATTACAAAGTGGAGAAGCAGGTAATCTACATAGCCAATTGCAACAGATAGCAACGGAGAAATATAATACGCCAAGGATGCAATAAAAGACAAACACATAATAGCAGGCACAATTGGCGCCACAATTAGATTATAAATAAAAGACAATCCATTTGCATTTGAAAATTGATACGCAATGTATGGCGCTGTAGTTAAGTATACTGCTAGACTTGCAGCTATTATCTCAGCCAGAACCTCTCTGTCCTTTAATAATTTAAACTTAATCAATCCAGTTGTGATGGGCACAGTGATATAGATAAGTCCCAAAGTCGCCAGGATGGATAGGTGCAGTGATACGTCGCTCATTAAAGACATTGGTGAAATTACTATAATAAAAATATATGCATACCATATTGCTACCTTGGGACTTACCGATCGATGTCCAATTAGACCGAGCATGCTGATATAAGTCATTAGTAGTGCACGCCACAGACTCGATCCACCACTGACCATAACAGCAAAGGCTGTCACTATCAAGGCGCTCACAATCACCCTAACCTTCCAAGGAAGGTATTTTAGAATATAAAATACACCGGATACAATTATAATTAAATTGTATCCTGACAGTACTGTAATATGTGACAGACCTACGGACTTCATGTCACTCTCAACCTGCTTACCCATTAGCCCATCCACCCCAAGCAATATACCAGAAGCAAGTCCTGATTCTGGACTTTGCATACTCTTCTCCAGATTGTGAACTAGTGCCCATTTAATTCTGTATAAATATCTCTTTGCTATATCGTAA
>JAMIGE010000004.1:0-12663 GCA_035905815.1 Minisyncoccota bacterium
ACAGAGTACATTTGTGTATTCTGTTCTCCTGTTTTAGCATTGAGGCCACACCTCTTCCCATTCCGAACAGAGAAGTTAAGCTCAATAGTGGCGATGGTAGTGCTTCGGCGCAAGAGTAGCTTTACGGGAGAACAGAGTACACAAAACACAAAAGATCTTCGAAAGAAGGTCTTTTGTGTTTTGTGAAAGTTTTTAAAATTAGTATGGTAATATTTGAATTAATATTTTGAAGTTCTATAGCAGCGCGGTCTAATTATGCTAGATACTTACTCTAAAACTGTTTTGAGTATGCTACTACAGATTTTCATTAATATGCTAGTGGATATATGACATAGATTTATCCTAACTTAGAAATGGTTTGAAATCCGTAGACTAGTATATTGTTCAAAAATTATAAAAGCCTCAGTTATGAGGCTTTTTGTATCGTAGCTACTTCGAGCTATTAGTAGTTATTGCGGTACTGCAGCTATAAGTCACTGTTTTTGTCCTTGTAAGATCCATATCCCCCCACCACATTTTCACAATTCTCTTTGGTTCGAGGTATTGGTCATACTGAAAACTTTTTACATAATTTACTGTTCCATACTCTCTCCCTTTGTATCTCCTTTTACCATATGTGAAGAATAATGCATCACCATTTATATTGGTTTTGCAGTTATAGACTCTACCAGTACGGAAGTGCACAGCATGTCCACCAATTTGTACTTCTATATTTTCAACCTCATATTGCTTTGTTTTGAAAAACTCTGCTCTTTGCCAAATTGCTTCTTCTATTATTCCGTACAGTATAATGAAGAAGAGAAACACAATAATGCAAATGATGGTAAAGAGTTTGTTTATCATCCTTGGGATAGTCCAACTTTCACTATATATATGAACCAGAAAAAGAACTAGCCAAGTCAAACAAAGAGCAAAAGCAAACAACGATACATAGCCAGCAATGTTATGCAGATGGGCACGATCGATGCCGTAGAAGTTATACAAGTACTGCCCAAGATCACCAAATACAGTATTCATAATTACCCTTATAAATTCGTCTTAACTAACACTATCATAAATTTAAAATTATGTAAAGATACAAAAACGAGACACAAAAGACCTTCGAAAGAGGGTCTTTTGTGTTTTTAAGAACTACTAATTTGTTAAGTTAGTCGTTGTCGAGCAAAAACTGCTTCGGCGGTTTTTGTATTGCATTGCGAAAATTGTCACAAATATGCTATTATATAATTTCGTTAATAAGCGAACTAATACATGAATACAGTAAGGCATATAGGTTTAATACTAGACGGTAATCGTAGATACAGCGAAAGGGTATACAGTAATAGAATTTCTGGCCATAGTGATGGATTCCAAAAGTTAAAGGAGGTACTAAAATGGTGTAGTGATGCTGAGATACCAGAAATAAGCGTCTACGCCTTTTCCTATGATAATTGGAATAGGCCAGAAGCAGAAGTGTCTACGCTTTTAAGTTTGTTTGAAGAAGCTTTAACTAGTGAGGACCTGCTTAACAATAGGCATGCGGCTATTAGAATTGTCGGCAATCTATCACACCCGCAGATTGTAAATAATCACAGCATTCTTAATAAAATTTCAAACCTCGAAAGTAAGACATCTAATAATACTAAATACAAGCTCAATATTCTATTTTCCTATTCTGGCGCAGAGGATATTAAAAATTTAAAACTAAATGGTGAATTATTAAGCAAAAGTATTCCTGATTTGGATTTAATAATTAGAACAGGCGGGAGTAGGAGATTGTCAGACTTTTTACCACTACAAAGTGCATATGCCGAGCTATATTTCACTGATACACTTTGGCCTGAATTTACAAAGGATGAATTCGATGGCATGCTCAGCAATTTTAAGAATGTAAAAGTAAATAAAGGGAAATAGATATACTCATACTACAATAAATACCCTTGCAGTTAGGCTGCGAACTTCTTTGCGGTTAGGTTGGGAATTCAAGGAGTCTAGTTTGAAAGTAAATCAATTTCATGTTAGTATTAATATATGAATAAAAATCTAATCAGAGTATGCGCAGTCCTAGTTTTACTAAGTCCTTGGATATATATTGATAACTCTTATAAAGAGGCGGCGCTGGTTATTATATCTATAATAATTTTGATTGCTACGGTAAGCGGTAGGAAGAAAGTAATGCAGCTAAAGGATCAGCCTTCTGATCTGATATCAAAATAATATTTATATCAAATTTTGATTTACAAACAACTCGGATATCTATATTAGATATCCACAATTGATTATAATAATTAGGATTTAAAATACGCAGTTAGTGATATACTTAAATGTATATTAGAGTAATTTTTTAATTAATTATTATGAGCTTTGCAAGAGTTAATAGTATGCAAGTATCGGGCCTGCACGCTGCTCCTATTAAGGTAGAGACAGATATTACTTTCGGGCTACATACATTTCAAATAGTTGGTCTACCGGATAAGGGTGTAGAGGAGTCTCGCGATCGAGTAAGTGCTGCGCTGAAGAATACCGGCTTTGCAAGCCCAAAGACTCAGAATCATAAAATAACTGTCTCGCTAGCACCGGCCGATATACGTAAGGAGGGGCCGGTGTTTGACGTGCCAATAGCTCTCGCATATTTAAAATCAACTAAGGAATTAGATGTAGATTTAGATAAGAAGGTATTTGTAGGAGAGCTATCGCTAAAGGGTGACGTAGAGAGAGTAAAGGGCGCACTGATACTAGCCCAAGGTGCCAAGGCTAGCGGTGCCAAAGAGATATATTTACCAAAGTCTAACGCTAAAGAGGCAGCGCTAGTTGAGGGTATAGATGTATACGGAGTCAGCACACTTCGCGAGCTAGTGGACCACTTACTAGGTGCACACACCATGACTCCTACGCCTGTAACTCAAATAGAATACAAACAGAATGAAAAGTCATTTGTAGACTTTGAAGATGTAAAGGGTCAAGAGGCGGTGAAGAGGGCGCTAGTAATAGCAGCAGCGGGCGGGCATAATATATGTATGTATGGGCCTCCAGGTACAGGTAAGACAATGCTCGCTAAAGCTTTTACATATATACTACCACATCTATCCAGAGAGGAAATATTTGAAGTAACAGGTATACATAGTGTGAGTTCAAATATAGCCGAGCTAATAACTATGCCGCCACTGAGGGCGCCACATCATACCGCCTCACACGTATCACTGGTAGGAGGAGGTGCAGTGCCCAAGCCAGGAGAGATCACCCTAGCACATCGCGGAGTACTGTTCATGGACGAATTCCCAGAGTTTGAAAAGGAAAGTCTAGAAGCCCTGCGTGAGCCCTTAGAAGAGGGCAAGGTGACGATATCCCGGGCTAGAGGTACAATTTCATATCCTGCTAAATTCATTATGGTGGCAGCCATGAATCCATGCCCCTGCGGTAATTATGGTAACAAGGATAAGCAATGCATTTGTAAAAGTAGTGACATAGAAAGGTATGAAAGGAAAATAAGTGGACCAATAATGGATAGAATAGATATGTGGGTGCAGGTGTCTAATATAGCATACAAAGACTTGTCCAATAAAATTGCAGGCACTAGTACAAGTATGGCCAAATCATTAGTCGAAAGTTCTAGAGCAATTATTAGGAATAGGTTTGCATCTAATACCAAACTTAACCGCGATATGAATGCCAAAGATTTAGAAAAGTATGCACACTTAACTGATGAAGTGCGTAGCACACTAGACACACTAGCTAAGCAGCTTAGCCTTTCGCCTCGCAGCTATCACAGAGTGCATAGACTAGCTAGGACAATTGCAGACCTTGATAAGTCTGAGAATATAAATGTGAATCATATAATAGAAGCCTTTCAATATAGACCTAAAATAGGCCAAAGATAATACTTGGCAAGGCTCTAAAATTAGAATTGTGGATAGCGTTTTGTCTATATTAAATATAGACAATATATATTATATAATGGGTACAGTTTTACTCGTAACGCGACGACTTATCTTATAACACTTGAATTTAAAACGACTTAGGACTAGAGTAATACTAATTAAGTATTACATTTAGAGAATGTCAATAGCTTCGAATTTTTTGAGGATAAAACTATAACACGATATCTTACTTTTTCAATAGTAGGGCCAAAATTAAGAAATAGGTATGCTATATTATATCTATATCATTTAATAAAGTAAAAATATATGGCGAATTTAACCCAAATCAAAAAGCGTAACGGAGACATAGTCGACTTTAGTGTGGATAAAATTGTAAATGCAATTAATAAGGCATTTATTAATGTGACTAGGTCTGATAATCCAGGAGTTGCAAATGCTATAGCAGAGATAGTATCGCGTGAGCTAGAGCTAGAAGCAATGGGTAAGGATGCTTATACTCCAACTGTCGAGCATACACAAGATCTAGTTGAGAAGCATTTGATGGTAGCCGGATTCTTGGATGTGGCCAAGCATTATATTATTTACAGATATGAGCATCAGAAAATCAGAGATGACATCAAAGCAGAGAATCTAGAGAAGCTAGAGGAGAACAAGTTAAAAATTGTAAAGAAAGATGGCAAGAAGGAATCTTTTAGCGAGCTGAAGCTGAAGAAGTCATTAGAGTATGTGGTAAAGGGTTATGAGAATGTGGTGGATATAGATGGCCTAGTGAATCAGATGAAGTTGGAAGCTTTTGATGGTATGACTACACGCGAAATTACCAAAGCCCTAATAATGGTGACAAGAAGTAAAATAGAAGAGGACACTGCCTATTCATATGTAGCATCTCGTATATTGCTTAGGCAGCTGTATGAGGAGGTAATTGGTGAGCATGTGGACTTTGCTAATCTGGGTAAAGAGTATAGATCAACTTTTGTGAAGAATATTAAATATGGACTAGAGGCAGAGCAGCTAGATACTCGCATGGGTGAATTCGATTTAGAGAAATTAGCTGCTGCACTAGTACCGGAAAGAGATAATGACTTTTTATATTTAGGTACACAGACTCTATATGATAGATACTTAGTGCGTGATGCTTCTAGAGATGGTAAATGTATAGAGCTTCTGCAAGGGTTCTGGATGAGAATTGCTATGGGGCTAGCGCTATTAGAAGGTGATAAGAAGAATGATAAAGCTATTGAATTCTATCATGCAATGAGCGAGATGAGATTCGTGCCTAGCTCTCCGACACTATTCCATTCTGGTACCAGACATCCACAGCTATCATCTTGCTATTTAAACTCAGTAGGTGACTCTTTGGAGAGTATTTACAAGGTATACGGTGATAACGCTCAGCTAAGCAAATACGCAGGAGGTATAGGTACTAATTGGACTAGCGTAAGAGCTAGTGGCGCGCTAGTAAGGGCTACAGGTATTAAAAGTAATGGTATTATACCATTCCTTAAAATTGCAGACAGTAGTACAGTGGCCATCAATAGATCTGGTCGTAGGCGTGGTGCGGCTTGCGTGTATTTGGAGAATTGGCATTATGACTTTGAAGAGTTTGTAGAGCTGCGTAAGAATACTGGCGATGAGCGCAGGCGTACCCACGATATGAACACAGCAGCCTGGATATCAGACCTATTCATGCAGAGAGTGCACGAGAATGGTGATTGGACACTTTTTAGTCCTGATGAAGTACCTCTGCTTACAGAGTCATATGGTGCAGAGTTTACCAAGAATTATAAGCAATACGAAGAGGATGCAAAAGCTGGCAAAATCAAACTTCACAAGACTATGAAAGCTACAGAGCTTTGGAAGAAAATGATTACAATGCTTTTCGAGACTGGACATCCATGGATCACTTTCAAAGACCCGTCTAATATCAGATCTCCTCAGGATCATGCTGGTATAGTGCGTAATTCTAACCTGTGTACAGAGATCACTCTTAATAATAACTTAGAAGAGACAGCGGTGTGTAATTTGGGATCATTTAATTATGCCAAGCATATCAAGTCTGGCAAATATGATACCGAGCTAGTGGCCAAGACTATTAAGACTGGTATGCGTATGCTAGATAATGTTATTGATATCAATTATTATCCAACAAAGGAAGCCAAAGTTTCTAACTTTAAGCATAGGCCAGTTGGGCTCGGAGTTATGGGATTCCACGACGCATTATATATGCTTAATATTAACTTTGATACAGAAGAGGCGGTCAAGTTTGCGGATGAAAGTATGGAAGTCATATCATATCATGCAATACTTACAAGTAGCGAGCTAGCCCGAGAGAAAGGTAAATATGAGAGCTATAAAGGCAGTAAGTGGGATAGGGGTATGCTACCACAAGATACTATTAAATTGCTAGAGGAGTCACGTGGTGAGGCTATAGAGGTAAGTAAGGGTGGCAAGCTAGATTGGGCACATGTTAGGCAGCATATCGCTGACTTCGGTATGCGTAATTCTAATTGTATGGCCGTTGCTCCCACAGCTACTATTTCTAACATTACTGGCGCTATACCATGTATAGAGCCAATATACAAGAATATATTCGTGAAGAGTAATATGAATGGTGACTTTATTACTATTAATTCATATTTGGTAGATGACTTGAAGCGCTTGGGTCTATGGGATTATGAGATGATAGGACAAATTAAATTCCATGATGGATCTATTAAGAATGTACCTGGTATACCTGTAGAACTCAAAGAGAAATATAAGGAAGTTTTCGAAATTGATGGTAAATGGCTAATTAGAAGCGCTGCATATAGAGGCAAGTGGATAGATCAGTCTCAATCGCTTAATATATATTTCAATGGTACTAGTGGTAGAGAATTAGCCGAGGTATATACTTATGCTTGGAAAATGGGGTTGAAAACTACCTACTATTTACGTAGTCTGGGAGCGTCACAAGTAGAGAAGAGTACTGTGAATGCTGCTGAATATGGTAGCACTCATAAGAGAGGTAGTAATTTAAATTCTAGTCCAGAGGCTCCTGCTGTCACTATTCCTACTACTAGCACTATAGCGCCAGTAGCTGTTGCTAATCTAGAGCCCAGAAAGCCAGAAACAGTAGCATCCAAGCCAATAATTGCTCCAGAAGGCGCTGCCAAAAAGGTGTATAACATTACGCGTGCACCAGAGGCGACTTGTGATGGTTGTCAATAAAATTAAAAGTTTAATAGAGAAAACTACAGCAAATATGAAGCATATTCTTTTGCTGTTTTTTCTTTTTGGATTCGTGGTTGACTCTCTTACCTTGCCGGGGCCTACTAGTACTGTTGGTTTAGTTTTGGGGTTGGTATATATATTAGTAATATTTCTTGTTCTATTATTAAGAGAAGGTGCGAGAAGCTTTATAGCTAGTGATTCTACTGCTATGCATATTAGAATTGTGAATATTCTAAGTATGATACTATCATTTGTACTTGGGTCTTTGCTATCATATGTACTGATATATTATACTCGTAGCTCCGACATTATAATTAGTGGACCACTTATATTCTTTATCATTACGATTGTCGCGATTAACGAGTTTGCCAAGTCTAGCAGACTTAGAATGCTATTGGATTCTTTATTATTCATACTGTCGTTTACTTTCTATATAATATTCGCTATACCCTTCTTGCTTAGGTCTGTTAGCGACAAAGTATTCTTGCTTGCGATATTGGTGTCCACTATTTGCGCCCTGATATATGTCAGTCTTATGCATATCGTCGGCCGTGGTACCCCTCAGATATATAATTTTAGCAGCCGGCTCGGGTACAAGTATTATTTAAACATGCTAGTAGCAGTGCCAGCATTGATAGGCTGTTTGTACTTTACTAATATTATCCCAGCAGTACCACTTACTTTGAGTGGGTCTGATGTATATTCAAAAGTATACAGAGATAAAGTAACAGGTGAGTACAGCTTTACCGGTCCTTCGATTAAAAGTTGGAATCCATTTGTAAGATCAGTGGCCAATATACATGCAGGTGAGGATTTATATTATTATTCTACTATTACTGCTCCATCAAAGCTTACCGCCAATGTAAATCACTCTTGGCAAAAGTATAATAATAGCACAAACTCTTGGGATACAGTAAATAATATTTCTTTTCCAATTTATGGTGGTAGAGAAGACGGCTTTAGAGGCTATAGTATGAAAACTAATATGAGTAGTGGCCTATGGCGTGTACTTGTAAATATTGGCAGTAGACACATAGGCAGCTTTAAATTTGAAGTGAAGTAATAGCGCTCAAAATAATAAAAGCATAAATAAAGATATAAAAAAATGCCACAACCATTGGTTGTGGCACTAGTTGCGTCCAGTTGTATGAGCTATGCGCTCACGTAACTAGCCGATGCGTGGCCGCGGCGGAGGTGGCCAGTGAAGCGTAGCGCTCCGACGGGCTTCACTTTTGCGTGGACACCGTTTTCAGCTGCAAATTTATGCACAAAGGCATGAATTTGCATCTGATGATCTTTGGCTGCGCTTTGCAGCGCATCTGACGCTTTATATTCAGGATTAGCCAATACCCAAAGAGGAATGAAACTTCCCGAAAGTAAGCTCGGCAGTAGGGTCTTATCTGCTTCTTTAGTTAGCCCTTCGAAGCGGAGAATCTTTTTCCCTCCAGTATCTACAAGCGAGAAAATTACTTCTCCAAGGTTGTAGGTACCGTATTTTTCTGCGGCGAGTCCAAGCACTGCTTCACGGCCGCATTTTGCATTTCGAGTCATGTTCGCGAGAATTTCTTGCCGCGTTGCTGACTTCGGTTTTGCTCCAGAGCTGTTATTGCTCTTGAAGTGATTGCCGCTGTGCTGCTGTTTTGCAGATGCATTCGCCGCTGCCCGCTTGGCTGCAGCCTCATGGACAGCAGCTTTTACCGCGTTGTAGACATAGAAGAAGCAATTCTTCATTTCATTCTGCAACGAAATGGGCAGATTATTTAGCGGTTGATAGTTCTCTGCAGTTTTATACTGCAGCATAGCGACTGGGATACCCATTTGGTCGCCGTCCAGCTTGAACATCGACTTGCCATTGTGGGCAAATACAGTTGCGCGGATGGGGATTGAGCGAGTGACACGCATGTCACCTTCGACATCTTCGAAGGTAGAACTAAGCAGGTACTCGCCAAGCACCCCTCCTAGCAGCATTGCTGCATCTTTGATGCGCGCGGCTTCACGTGCGGCTTCGCGAGCATTGTTATACACGCATAATGTCAATAGATATATTGACATATTCCAATCATAATGTTTGAAGGTAATTGTACGCGCGAAGTAATTTGCATGCTATGCATTATGTTAATAAGTTATAAATGTCTAATGCTATGCATGATATAATATGTTTATGAATAACGATTCAAATGTTAACAATGGTGAAGTTCTAAGAACTTTCAATAATCCTGCCGAAGAGATAGCCTTTTTGCGATCTAAAATTGAAGAGAGGCGCATGGCAGTTGCAAATATGCCGCTCAAGATATCTGATGCAGAGCACGCCAGTGGAGCGATTCGCGATTATGTAGCCAAACCAATTGAGTCATCTCCTAGAGAGGTGTCAAATAATTTGATACGCGAAGTATCAGATCCAGCACAGACATCTAAACTTTATGAGAAAGTAGACAGCTTTTTAAAGTCTGATCAGGATATATATATCGATGAGACACTAAGCAAGCTTGGTACTAGGAGTACAGACGAGCAAGTGAAGTCTTTGGCTGTCAGTATGATGAGTAATGGAGTAAGGAGCACAATTGATGTAGTAGAGAAAATGAAAAAGCCAGAGCTAGAGGACGACTTTCACAGATTCCTAATTAGTTATTTATTGTCAGGACACGAAGACGAAGCCAAGAGTCTAAGTAAAAGGGATTATAAAAGTTTGCATATGAGACTGTATCAAATTATACTTCCTCAAAATGAAGGTGAAAGCAGTAGAAGGAGTCCAAAAGAGTTCGCATCGCTGATGCAGCAGTTATTCAGTGGGCTGCAATCAGTGGCATCTGATGATTACAACAAGGACAACAATTATTATACTGTCGAGCTAGCAATTTCAAATGACTCAAATGATATTGTATTCTACACAGCAGTGCCACATCATATGTCTGATACATTTGAGAAAATGCTATTAGGATACTTTCCAGATGCAAGGGTAGAGGACTGTGACAAGGATTATAATATTTTCCACGATACTGGATATCAGGTGGCATCAATTGCCAGGCCACATGATTTAGCAGCGCTACCACTTAAGACTTATGAAGATCTGGAGGGTGACAGTATATCGATAATAATGTCTAGCCTTACCAAGCTTAAAAAGGCAGGCGAAGGCGCAGCACTCCAAATACTGGTAAAGCCCGCAGGCGATACATATTTAAAAAAGTATGCCAGCATGCTGGACGAAATGCGTAGTGGCGATAGCCTGAGCGATATAGAGGATAAGCAAGGATTTCTTGGATCTCTAATATATAGTACTAAAAAGGCGCTGGATACAAGTGACCACGAAGGCAAGAAGGAGGATTCTAAAAAGTTTAAAGATGATGAAGCCGTGAAGAATATACAAAAGAAAATTTCATCTACAATTGTGGATACGAATATTAGATTACTAGCAAGTGCAGAGACTCTCGAAAGGGCAAAATTTATACTACAAGACTTAGAAAGTACATTCAGGCAGTACGCTATGACATACTCTAATAGTGTGGTATTTGAAAAAGTTGAACCTGGAAGGTTTAATAATATTTTCCATGACTTTACATATAGAATTTGGAATGATGATCAGAGTTATCCTCTTAATTTAAAAGAGCTAGCAAGCATATATCACTATCCTGCAGATCTTGATGACTTTGCACAGTTAAAAGTATCCAAAGCAACAGTTGCTCCAGCTCCTATGGATCTACCTCAAGATGGTATATTGCTTGGAGTAAATAGATATCGTGGTATAGAAACTGAAATACATTTGCAGAAAGAAATGAGATTAAGGCATACATATGTAATAGGACAAACTGGTACCGGTAAAACAGTAACGCTTAAGAATATGATTATTCAGGATATTAAAAATGGAGACGGCTGCTGCTTTATCGATCCGCACGGTAGTGATGTACAAGACATATTGGCTAATATACCACCAGAAAGATATCAAGATGTAATATATTTTGATCCTTCACATACTGCCAGGCCTATGGCGCTGAATATGATGGAGTATGATGTGACCAAGCCAGAGCAGAGGATATTTGTAGTAAATGAAATGCTAGGAATATTTAACAAGCTATTCGATATGGGACAAAGCGGTGGGCCAGGATTCGAATCATACTTTCGCAACACAGCATTACTTGTAATGGAGCATCCTGAGAGCGGCAATACAATGCTAGAGATATTACAAGTGCTATCTAATAAAGATTTTAGAGATTACAAATTAAGTAAATGTAAGAATCCTCTTATCAAGCAATTCTGGGCCAATGCAGAGAAGACTACAGGCGAAACTGGATTACAAAATTGGGTGCCATATATATCCAACAAGTTTGATGTATTCCTAGCTAATGATGTGATGAGGCCTGTTATAGTACAGGAGAAGTCATCTTTTAACTTTAGAGAGATAATGGATACCAAGAAAATACTTTTAGTTAACCTTAGTAAAGGTATATTAGGAGAAATGAATAGTAAGCTAATAGGACTAATACTTGTAGGCAAATTCCAGATGGCTGCATTATCACGCGCTGATAGCTATGGCGAGGATTTCCCACCTTTCTATTTGTACCTGGACGAGTTTCAAAATATTACAACTCCTGCAATTTCGTCAATACTGTCAGAGGCACGCAAATATAAACTCTCTCTTAATTTGGCTCATCAGTTTATTGGACAGCTGCCAGACGATATCAAAAATGCAGTATTCGGTAACGTAGGTAACAAATTTATACACAGAGTAGGTCCCGATGATGCTAAATTCCTAGAGCAGGAGCTTGCGCCAGTATTCAATGCTGCCGACATTATGAAAATCGATAATTTTAATTGTTATGTCAAAATGATGGCAGACAATATGCCACAAAAGCCATTTAATATGTTGGATAATAATGCTCCCAAAGGTAATAAAGACCAGGTACAAATGTTGAAGGATATGTCATATAATAGATACGGTAGACCCAGAGAAGAAATAGAAGAAGAAATTGCCAGAAAGTGGGAAAATTAGTAAAGCTACTTTCTACAGATTCCACAGAATAGTCTTTATTTATAAGCATAATTTAGAATTTTAGCAGTACTAAAATCAAAACTAAAATTGCAGCGAGTCGGCATCTAGTTATCCACTGTCAAGTATGGTGCGCACTATAATTATCTATAATTTTTTAGTATAATGTATATACTAAAAAAATAAATTTATGAACAATAATCGTAATGATGAAAAATTTGATGACCCATTAGCAGACATGGTGATTACTAGCAGCATACAAAAGGGTGCAGGTAGGAATGACGTGAATAATCGTCGAGTGATTAACGGTAATGGTGATGATGCAATACAGCTGTGGCCACTGAAGCATACTTGGGCTTGGGATGCTTATAACATCGGCAATGCAAATCATTGGCTGCCTACTGAAATATCAATGCAATTGGATATCGAGCAGTGGAAGAGTAACACCGTCCTGACAGATGATGAGAGACACGCTCTTAAAATGGTATTGGGATTCTTCACTACCGCGGACTCCATTGCTGCTAATAATGTAGTGCTAGCATTTTACAAGCATGTCACATCACCAGAGGTTAGGTTGTATATGCTACGCCAGGCATATGAGGAGGCAATACATAC
>JAMIGE010000005.1:0-5538 GCA_035905815.1 Minisyncoccota bacterium
ATATGTATGTTATAATGTAGCGATTATGGAATATATAACAAAAGCAAAATTAGAAGAGCTAAGTGCCGAGCTAGAGCAGCTTAAAACTGTAAGAAGGAAGGAAATAGCTGAAGCCTTGGAATATGCTAAAAGCCTAGGAGACCTTTCAGAAAATGCAGAATATCATCAGTCTCGCGAGGATCAAGCTTTGACAGAGGATAGAATCAAAGAGCTAGAGTCAATTATTAAAAATGCAGTATTAGCAGAATCTGCTGTGCATAGTGATGTGATAGTAATCGGATCTACTTTTACTCTTGTACGTAGCTCAGATAAGAAAGAAATGAAAATGACTATCGTAGGTCAAGAGGAAATCGACACTCTAAATGGTAAAGTATCTTTTGAGTCTCCTATTGGTAAGGCTGTCATGGGTGCAAAGGCTAAAGCTGTTGTAAAAGTTACAACTCCTAAAGGCGAAGTGGAATATACAGTGAAGAGCATCGCGTAAAGAAGCAATAAAATCCACAGAATAAAAAATGCAGGCCGCTCGGCCTGCATTTTTGCTTTTATGTTACTTTCTACGAAGTCGCATCTCTGTCCACAGTTCATCTATGTGAGTCATGCCTTCATTGTCATCCCACATGGTAATCTCCCAATCATCCGGATTGTTAATTACTTTGTGTTCGAACAAAACCTTGAGTAAGTCCTCAGGCTTGATGGAGTCGCACTCAACATCATCTACGTTGATGACTAGCTGGTCTCCATCTTCACCCACGGAAATGTCTAAAGATTTATTTGTAGTTTTGTTATACCAATCTAGCACAGGAAGCACTGCTTTAAACGGCTCTACTGTCGGAATAATGAATTTCATTCTTAAGCTCCTACTGTAGAGCCAGTCTCGACATCTAGAAACTCAAAGAACAAGGCTGCCCTTTCAGGATCAACCGGGATCATGACACTTGTTTCTTTTATCTGCTCTGTGGTCAGCAGTAGCGATGATTGCAGTTGTCCGGTATACCCACCATCTATCCTAAAGTTGATATGTCGTACTCCTGCTATCGTCTTAGCTTTAGCCTTGACCACTGAATTACGGCATACCATACGAGCAATGCTTTGCTCTAAAAGAGATTTCATCTCTATAAATGCTCCAGCTTGGCCATAGGTGCCAGAAAACTTAGGTCTTGCGAACCCCGCCAGGTCAATCACACAGCCAGGATCATTCACAGGAGGTAGATTGTCAGAGTAGTTCAAGGTCTGCAAGCTAGTCCAGCCAAAGGGGATTACCAAGCTAGATTTGCAGATTAAATCACCTCGCATCGTATTTACAGTACTTACACTAGGTGTCTCAAGCTTAATGTGCACATCTGGTGACACAATTTCGCTTTTTGTAAATTCAAGATAAATCATTACTGTGCGAGGATCTGAGTCTAACTCTAAATCTGCATGGAGTAGGCATGTAACCCCCTTCTGCAAAGAAAGTCCTTCCCCAAACTCTAGCTTCACAGTATTCATTATTGCGTCCATGATTGCGTCCGTAAGTTTTTCTTCAGCCTGGTCACCGTCACTGGTACCGCCAGCACTGACCGGTTGGTTATTCCCTGAGCTCATTTTGTTTCCTTTTCAAATAATTTGCGAATGCAAATTCCCGTATATACTCTACTATAATTTAAGACTTTTGCAAATACGACAGTTAATATTCTTATACTTCATTTGCAAGTTTGACACATCATATTAATTATAATAGACTGAGCTCTGTTCTTTAACCTTATTAGGAGTGTGAATATGAATACAGTAAATACTAATGCAGAAAGCCAAAACGGCGATGCAGTAACTACTGCCTCAATCATTAACTTTAGTGGTGGCACATTTAAAGTGGAGGAGTCTCTGATTACTTTTCTGCCGCTAGTGTTTTCTAGATCAGCACAACTATCAAATGCCAGAAATGTAGTCAATACTTTGTCAGCCCTGCGCAGTAATCGATATCAGTTTCATAATTGGTCTAACACCCTGCGCGCATGTGGGTATGTACTAGATGTCTCGGATAAAAATCGATCACAATTAGATCAAGATCAGGCATCATGTCAGAATCTTGATAAAGTAAAAGCGCTCGCTTTGACAATTCTAATCTGCGCCAACGCTGTGCCTAAGGCAAGAATGGGGAGGTATTTGTATAGCGAGTTTGTGGAGGATTTAGTACGCCTTGAATATAAAGCCCTGGACTGTGCTATCGATGTGCTCGAAATTAAGCTGACGCCTAATCAAAAGCTTTTAGATCAGGACTATGTATCCAACTTTAGGCATTTCGCCGCCGAAGCAATAAGTAGTAAGTATCAAGGCTTCGTGACAGCCGATGTGCATTCTGTGCACAAAGCTACGCTCTTGGCACACGATGCTTCATATTACTGGTTGGCTAATCCATTTCCAGATTTCTTGGACAGGATAAACGAGTACAAGCTAGATATGGTTCATTGTGATGAGGACAGAATAAGAAGATTGGAAGATGAAGCAAAGAACCAGCACGAATTGACTGCAAAAGTCATACTAACAAGTGTATATGCAAGATTAGGGTCTGGTCAGGACGTATTCTATTCTCCGTATTCCGAACGCTACGAGGCCGCCGCGAGAGAGAATTTGAGACGTTTGCTAAACTTCAAAGACTGGCTTCATCCGCTAATTAAATAAGCGATACATACCCCGGGCACAAGCCTGGGGTATTTTAACAATTTATGATAATATATAAATATGGCAAATATAGATGAATTAAAGGCGCAGCGAATTACCAAGCTTAATGCATTAAGGGATGCAAAGATAGAACCATATCCTGCACATACAGATGTGAATTCGACTTGTGATAAATTTTTAAATAACTTCTCAGAATCGGATACTTTTGAATATATACTAGCGGGTAGAGTGATGAATGCCAGGAGCTTTGGCGCACTGACTTTTGCAAAGCTAAGTGATGGAGAGACAATTTTACAACTGGTGATAGAATCCGAGCATAGTCCAAGCTCGGCAGAATTCTTTGCTAATTATGTAGACGCTGGTGACTATGTGCAAGTAACAGGCAAGTCATATATAACCAAGAAGGGTGAAAAGTCATTGCTAGTTAGCGGAATTAAAATGCTTTCAAAAAGTCTGCTGCCTCTACCTGATAAATACGCAGGCCTACAAGATGAGGAGGAGAAAATGCGTAAAAGGTATTTGGATATATTATTGGATAATGATAAGAAAGACCTTTTCTATAAAAAGGCAAAATTTTGGAAAGTGGTAAGAAGCTTCCTGGATGAGCATGGCTTCCTAGAGGTGGAAACTCCTACAATAGAAACTACTACTGGCGGTGCTGAGGCACGTCCATTTAAAACATATCATAATGATTACGATATGGAAGTATATATGCGTATATGTGTAGGTGAATTATGGCAGAAGAGATTGATGGCAGCAGGACTACCTAGAACATATGAAATCGGCAGAGCATATAGGAATGAGGGTAGTAGTCCAGAGCATTTGCAAGAGTTTACAAATTGTGAATTCTATATGGCTTATGCTGACTATCGCGATGGCATGCCGCTAGTGCAGCAAATGTATAGAAGGATCGCAACTGAAGTGTTCGGCAAAACCAAATTTGAAATGAAGGGTCACACTTTCGATTTAGCGGATCCATGGATAGAAATCGATTATGCGACTGAAATTAAAAATCAAACAGGTATAGATATTTGGACAAGTACAGATGATGATATTAAAAATAAATTAAATGATTTGCATGTTAAATATGACGGTGACAACAGGGAGAGGCTGACAGATACATTATGGAAGTATTGTAGGAAGAATATTTCTGGGCCAGCATTTCTAATTAATCACCCATTGCTGGTAGCACCGCTAGCCAAGCCAAATGCTGATGGTCGCACAGCGCAAGTATTCCAGCCTATTATCGCAGGGTCCGAGATAGGCAGAGGATATAGCGAGCTAAATGACCCCCAGCTACAAAGAGCTAATTTCGAGCAGCAACAGAAGCTCCTAGTGGCGGGGGATGAGGAGGCTATGATGCCTGACTGGGAATTTGTGGAAATGCTAGAGCATGGCATGCCACCTACTTGTGGCTACGGATTTGGAGACAGACTCTTCGCCTTCCTAGCAGGACTACCAATACGCGAGACTCAAATGTTCCCGCTGATTAAGCCAAAAAGTTTAGACTAGAATATAGATTAGAATATAGTTTTGACTCGACTATATACTAATAGTAATAGTTAGAGTAAATAAAAGAAAAATCCGGCCATAGCCGGATTTTGTATCGTATCTTTTATTACTTGGCTTTAGCCTTTGAGGTCTTGGCCTTTTCTGATGATACATATGCAGCGCACACACTGCATTGCACAAAGGTTACACCTCCGTCGTGACCAGTTTTCTTATTAATGCTATCGTTAAGCTTAATGGCGGCTTTGACTGCTTTCTCATGTGGGCAGCGCTTTTGCAAGAGAGCAAGTTGGCCGGTTATAGCCTCGCTGACCATTTTGTGGGCTCGCGGAGGTAGTATTGGCTCCAGTACTATCCCACCCTCACCCTTTTTAACTGGCATATAAAGTAGCGCGAATGCCTGGTTCAGTCGGCGTGCTGCCTGTGCTTCTCCTTTAGTGATTGCAAGAAGTTTCGGTTTTGCATAGGCCATTTTGGCCTCCTAGTTATTAAATGAACACGGATTTAGTATATCAAATCAAGATGACATTGTAAACAAGAATCCAGCTATGGTCGGATTCTATATCACAGTCACATTGCATGAAATCTTAAACTAGAAGAGTTATGTTAACAATATAGTTATTCATATGTAATACGTGCATGAATATATGTTATAATATCTCCTATGCAAAATATTATAACATTCATTACTGGTGAATTCTTAACGGTATATCTACCGACAATTGTCTCGCTGGCTATATTAGAAGTTTTATTGTCTGTAGATAATGCGTTGGTGAATGCTTCGCTGGCTGAGCCTCTGCCAGCGAAGCAGCGCAAGCTGGCAATTAGAATTGGAATACTTGGCGGTGCGATACTAAGACTGGTTGCGCTTTTCTTTGCGACTCTAATTATTCAAAACAAATGGATACTAATTATGGGTGGAGCATACTTGGTATATTTAGCTATTGATCATTTGCTAATTAGAAAGTCAGACGATGGTCATTCTCTAAAGTATAAGGCGACATTAGGTGCAGTAACCATGCAAATAGTATTAGCTGACGCTATCTTCTCAATAGACAATGTAATATCCGCTGTCGGTCTTTCTCATAATTATTATGTGGTGGTCTCTGGGGTGCTTATTGGAATAGTGTCTATGCTTTTTGTAACCAATTTAGTGTCTGCTATTATACACAAACATCCACCGCTTAAGAAGGCGGCATATGTGGTAGTGGGTGTGATAGGAGCAATACTTCTGGCCGAGACACTGCTTGGACTACATATAGGAGAAGTGTCAAAGTTCATAATTATACTTTCTATAATATTAACCGCCTATATTGTAAGTCATAGGAATAATAGAACCAAGTCTGAAAGTAATATCATAGAATAGCTGCA
>JAMIGE010000006.1:0-21119 GCA_035905815.1 Minisyncoccota bacterium
ATCACGGAGTATTGATACCAGGTGGGTTCGGTTCTACAGGTGTAGAGGGTAAGATAAAAGTAATACAATATTTAAGAGAAAATAAAATTCCCTTCCTAGGCATATGCTATGGCATGCAATTAGCTGTTATCGAATACACTAGGAGTGTATTGAAACTTAGGGACGCCAACACCACTGAAATAGATGCTTGCACTGCAAACCCTGTAATAGATATACAAGAGTCCCAAAAGGCAAATATTAGCTCTGGAATATATGGCAACACTATGAGGCTGGGAAATTATGAATGCAAAGTGTCCAAGTCTACATTACTACACAATGCATACAAGTCTGATAACATAGTCGAAAGGCATAGACATAGATACGAAGTTAATAATTCATATCTAAGCGCACTTGAGTCTGCTGGACTAGTGATTAGCGGGGTAAATACCAAGTCTAATCTAGTAGAAGCCATAGAGCTGCCTAAAAGCGTACATCCATTCTATGTTGGAGTACAGTATCATCCGGAATTTACTAGTAGGCCTATAACTTCGCATCCGCTATTTGACTCATTTGTCAAAGCCGCAAAAGGCAGAAGATAGTCTAGAGTTAGAATTGGGCACTATTGACATACTTGTACTATTGTGATATAAGTAATTTAGGTGTGGCACAATTTGCCATAATTTCATTCAATTCAGAAAGTTTATTAATATGAATCAATTCGATTTTACGGGTGAGCCGGGCACGGCAAATTTCAAATCCTGGAATACATACCCAGATTGGGCGGACGTATCGGGTGTGATTGTGAACGGCCATCGTGTGACAATGTTTAAGATTGTTGATGGCCCTAGCGCGGTAGAAGTAGCTTCGTCGTTCGATACAGATAAAGGATCAGCGGAGGTGGCTTTCAGAATTGAGATCCCATGCGGAGAGCATAATGGCAACATTCGAACTCGGCGCGCAACTGTTAGGGGTTATATCATTTACTGTGTCAAAATGCCAATGAGTTCTGTGTACTGCAAGGTCGGAATTCATATTGCGACAGTAGCAGACCCAGGATCGTTCTTGGCGGATGCCGTATGTACTACGTACAACCCGCAAGAGAAAACCGGTATGATGACACTGTCCCCGGCGGTGATATCGCGACTTATGAAAGGAGTCGCAGAACTGTACTAGCATTTAACTTTCAGCAAAGCGCCCAGGAGGCGCTTTTCATTTACAACTTAATGGCAGCATTTATAGATATCAAGATTAATAACGCATAAAACACTTAGATTGAATAATAAATGTAAATAGGGTATAATGTCAAGCTAATATATGGCACCTAATTATAATTTTTGGAAAGAGAAAATCCAGCTAGCAAAGTCAGAGAATAGGCCGCTAGTAGTGCTGGCGCCTATGGCCGATGTAACAGACATCGCTTTTAGGACCATGATACAAAAATATAGCCGCACAGGTCAGCCAGGTGGGGGCCCAGATGTAATGTGGACAGAATTTGTATCCGCTGACGGACTCGCAAGTGCGGGTAGAGACGCGCTTAAAAGGGATTTAGAATACGGAAGTGGCGAAAGGCCGATTGTGGCACAGCTATTTAGTAGCAAGCCTGAGAATATGTACCAGGCGGTTAAGCTGTGTAAAGAGTTAGGGTTCGACGGTGTGGACATTAATATGGGATGCCCGGTTGGCATAATAGTAAATCAAGGTGCAGGATCCGCAATGATTAAGAACCCAGAGCTGGCCAAGCAGGTGATAGATGCAGCACAAAGAGCAGCAAAGGATGAAAATGGTGACAGTAGTAAAGATATGCCAGTATCAGTCAAGACAAGAATTGGATATAATAAAGTAGAGTATAAAGAGTGGCTGCCACACTTGTTAAGTATGAATTTGCCAGTGCTGACTGTGCATCTACGTACTAGAAAGGAGATGAGTGATGTAGATGCCCACTGGGATCTGTATAAAGAGATCAAAGAGTATTGTAACAGTATAGCACCTGACACTATCATAATTGGTAATGGTGATGTTAAGGATTTAAAAATGGCTCAGAATTTGTACGACGATCTAGGTATCATGGCCGAAGGTGTAATGATAGGCAGGGGGGTGTTCGGCATGCCATGGCTATTTGATCATTTGGCCAGTGCCAAGGGAGAGAGGACTTTAGAAGAAAAGCTTAGTATAATGCTAGAGCATACCGCACTATTCTTAGAGAGGCTGGGGGATATTAAAAGCTTCGCAGTTATGAAGAAGCATTATAAGGCATACGTGAATGGCTTCTCTGGAGCAAAGGAATTAAGGGAAAGGTTAATGGCCGCTAACGATTACAATGCCGTCGAATCAATAGTTAAGGATTTTATAAGCGGAAGGCAGGTCTAAACATTATGAGTTTAAATAAATTATCACAAGTAGTAGATATTCAATATGATGTGATAGTAATAGGTGGTGGTCCTGCTGGTATGATGGCGGCAGGTATTGCTGCATCACGTGGCGCGAGGGTGCTACTTCTAGAGAAGAATGATAGTCTGGGTAAGAAGCTGCGTATTACAGGTGGAGGGAGGTGTAATATAACCAATAATGAACTAGATATCAAAAAGTTGCTGCCTAAATATAAAAAGGCGGAACCATTTTTGTATTCACCATTTGCTAAATTTGGAGTAAGTGATACGCTCGGCTTCTTCAAGTCATTGGGAGTAGATACAAAAGAAGAAAATGAAGGGAGGATGTTCCCTGTCACTGACTCGGCAGAGACGGTGTGGAATGCAATGACTACAATGCTAATAGATAATAATGTAGACATAATTACTAATTGCAAAGTACTCAGCCTAAGCCACGAAGCAAATCGTATAATAGATGTGAGAGCAGATGTATCAGGCAAGGTTAATAATTATGTGGCCAAGGAGTATATATTAGCACTTGGCGGAGCATCGAGGCCAGATACTGGGTCTAGTGGTGACGGATTCGCATTAATGGCAAATATTGGGCATAGTGTGCGTGCGCTGGATGCTTCACTTGTTCCGATTACAACTAGCGAGAAGTGGGTACATGAGTTAAGCGGTATTGGCCTCGCTGGTGTAGGTCTGGGCATATATCGAGGTGGTAAAAGGCTTAAGGAGTATAATACCAAGCATCCGTCTAAAGTACTGTTTACACATTTTGGATTGTCTGGCCCTAGTATTTTAAATATGAGTAGATCGATTTCTACACTGCTGACCACTGGGCCAGTGGATATCGGTATTGATATTTGTCCTAATGTTACTGATTTAGAGCTAGATAGACTTTTAATCGATAACCTATGCCAAAGTAACAAGGTGATTAAAAATGGACTTTTAGATTTCATCAATTTAGTAATCAAAACAAATGTATCCCCAGCACTAATTATGGCGATATTAGAGAAGTCGAGTATAGATCCTGATTTAATTTCAAATAGCCTTACCAAAGATTCTAGGAAGCGCCTAGTTGTCATACTCAAGAGCATACGAATAAGTATTAGCGGCACACTCGGTAGTGATAAGGCAATTGTTACAAGTGGTGGCGTAGACTTAAAAGAAGTGGATACCAGATACATGAGATCTAGAATATATGACAATTTATATATTGTCGGTGATATGCTGGATATTGATAGGCCGTCAGGAGGCTATAGTTTGCAGCTTTGCTGGACTACTGGATATGTGGCGGGTACTAGTGTAAGTCAATAATTTCTGTGATATAATATTTTAATATGAAAACATTAATTATATCAGCCCATCCGTCTAGTGCAGGGCACACTCATCAAATTGTAAATACTTATACCAAGGCTAGAGAGGCGCTAGGTCATGAGGTGCAGCACTATGACCTGTATACAACGGAGCATCAGCTACCTTTCTTGAAATTCGAAAGCCCGTCAGAATGGCCAGCGCATCCTTCTATTACACATTTCCAAGATAGAGTAGTGTGGGCGGACGAAATAGTGTTCGTACATCCTGTATGGTGGCATGGAATCCCAGCAATAATGAAGAACTGGATAGATACAATTTTCCAATCTAAATTTGCATTCAAATATGTGGACGGCAAGCCAGTAGGACTATTAAAAGGTAGATCTGCTAAAGTGTTTGCTACTTCTGGTGGCCCAACACTACTTTTCACTATATTCTTCTCTCCTTTTAGACTGGTATGGGAGAAAATGATTAATGGATTCTGTGGCCTTGATAATAAATGTCTGTTAGTTATAGGAGACATGGCGGGCCCAAATGACAACATGCACAATATTAAATTCAATAATTTCTTGCTTAGGGTGTCTGATGCGGCGAAATTATAGAGCATGATTCAGATTTAGCTCGATGAGATGTTGGGCAAAATAATAAGGGCGCGGCCGTTGGCCGCGCCCTTATTATTTAAAGAGCGATTATTTATCGTTCAGCACCCACCATACGGCAGAAGCTCCAACCAATATGTAAACAATAGTTTCTAGAATTGAAACTCTACCTAGAATAAGATTAACTACATTCAAGTTAGTTCCAATAAGACTACCAATACCAACAAGTCCCCAGTTAAGAGCACCTGTCGCACTTCTACACCAAAATGGAAGTGCATTATCCACAGGCAGAGAATTATGCATATTATCATGCTATAATCATAGTATGAAAAATAGCTTTGCAAAATACAAAATAATAATTACATTAGTCCTGTCAGGTTTTGTCTTTAATGATATAGTCATGGCAGCATATACCACATTACAAGTTCCGGATCCCAAGTATGACAAAATTAAAAAGGATGGTAAATATTCATATACTAGCGTTTTCCAGCAGACAAACATTTATAAGAAGCCTTCTCAGAATTTACCTTTACCTACTGCGACTACAACATATAGCAAAGATGATAGATTGGTAATACCATCGATACAAATGAATTTAAAAATAATGAATGTGGATGACATACACAAAGTCAGTCATGGCGGCTGGCATGTACCAGAATCTTCGACTCCAAATTTAGGAGGCAATACTGTAATCATTGGGCATCGCATATCGCTCGCTGGTGGGGTGCAAAAGCCTTGGGACTTTTTCTATTTGCCAGATGTAAAAGTTGGTAGCAGTATGACTCTGTATTGGAAGGGTGTAAAATATAATTATACAGTTACCAAAGTATCAGTAGAGGACCCAGATAACAGCGACATAGAATCACCAACTAGCGACAACACTCTGACAGTATATACTTGCTATCCACTATGGACTACTGATTATCGCTTTGCAATTCAAGGTACACTTGTGAAATAGCTTTGTATCACAATATAATTAAATATTTGCTGTTGCTATTGAATGTATATGTCATGAATATAATGCACGCGGGTGCTTTCGTATACCTAGGTATATGTTATAATATAAATATATAATAATATGTTAAAAATTGGAAACAAGGCCCCTAAATTCGAATTACCAGATCAAGATGGAAAGGTGCACAAGTTGTCAGACTATCTCGGCAAAAAGGTATTGATATATTTTTATCCAAAAGACGATACGCCAGGGTGCACCACCGAGGCTTGTAACTTTCGTGATAACTTTGCGGACATAGCAAAGATGGGGCTGATTGTGTTAGGGGTTAGCAAGGACACTATGAAGAGTCATAAGAAGTTCGCAGACAAGTACAATCTTAACTTTCCAATACTTTCTGATGAGAGTACAGAAATGATACAAAAGTATGGTGCATGGAGGCTAAAGAAATTCATGGGTCGCGAATACATGGGTATCGAGCGTATGAGTGTGCTCATAGATGATGAGGGTCGCGTGTCCAAAATATACGAGTCGGTAAAGCCAGCTCTACATACTCAAGAGGTAATAGGCGACGTGAAGTAATATGTCAAACACAAAAGTATATAATAAATTGGTTCGCGATAAAATGGTGGATATTTGGAACTCTGACAAAGTAAAGGGTGATGTGTATAATGATATCGCTTACAAATATATAAATAAAGAAGAGGTGTTAGAGAAGCTGAAGGATAAGATACACGAAGAAACCAAGGAAGTAATGGAGGCATATGACGAAGAAGATAAAACACATTTGAAAGAGGAGCTGGGCGACCTAATAGAAGTGATAGACGCCATATTGTATCACAACGATATAGACTTAGAAGAAGTTTTGAAAATGCGCGAAATCAAAAAGGAGAAAAGGGGCGGATTTGAAAAGGGTTTGTATTTGGAATGGGTGGACTATAAGGATGGATATCCAAAGTAAAAGTAATGGGTAAGGAAATAAATTATCTTAAAAAGGTGGATCCTAAATTGGGTAGCATTTTAAATGTTAAATTGGAAAAGATTGTACCAGAGTTGTCTGTATATGAAAGTCTGTTGTCATCGATTATCAGTCAGCAGGTGTCGACTGCGGCTGCGAGGAGTATTAAGAATAAATTCAAGGGTGTGTTTGATAACAAGTGGCCAAGTTGTGAGCAGTTGCTAAAAACAAAAGATGATGTTCTGCGAGCTGCAGGATTGTCAGGACAAAAAGTAAAGTATGTTAAGAATGTCGCTGAATTCTTTGGCGGTAAAAATAAATACAACAAGGAGTTGCATCAGTATGATTTTGATAGTATGAATGACGAAGAAATAATAGAAATGCTAACAGAGATAGTTGGGGTGGGGCGCTGGACGGTAGAGATGATATTGATATTCACCCTCAGGAGACCAGATGTATTCGCAATTAAGGATGGCGGGCTGATCAATGGTGTGACCAAGCTGTACAAATTAGAAAAGTATCATCCAAAGTCCGGTACGGAAAAGGCTATGAAGCAAAAAGACTTCGAAAAGAAAATATTAAAGATCGCCGACAAGTGGTCGCCATATCGCTCAACCGCGAGCAGGTATATTTGGGCGTATAAGGATAGTAGATAAAAGACCCTACCGTGTGGGTAGGGTCTTAATTTTATTCGTATCTACGAGGCTATCGCACCATCACCAGTCTCACTTGCTTCTCAGCTCGGAGCAGAACTGTGTGCTGCTCAATTTCAAATAGAATTTCAGGTTGTGAACGCATTTCATGTTTGCCTTCGAGAGAGGCTTGGATTTTCTTGTTATTTTCAGATGGGGCACGAATTTCTATTTGCTTGCCAACAGGTGTAATACTCCAGCAGAATTTGTATCCTCCTGCAGCATCCAGCCGGCTAGGAGTGCTAGACCAGAATGCCATGCAAGGATCACCATTGCTCATAGCTGAAGCAAACGGCCTTTCTGAGGCCAATGCTGCTAACTCATGAATTGTCGGCAAGCGCCAACCATCCTTTTCGCCTCTAAGCGCACGATCAAGTGCCTCCCTATAAGTGATGTCTTATCTCTAATCTCTATGTGCTGAGTCATATTGTCCCTTGTATATGAGTGAAAGAGCGAAGTCAGTATAGCATTTGAATAATTATTGTCAAATGATATAATTGAAATATGAAAAAATTAATTAAAGTAATTGTAGGCATCGGCATATCAGGAAGTGGCAAGACTACTTATCTAAAGGATTATGCTAAGGAAAATCAATATGAATACATTTGCGTGGATGACATAAGGCAAGAATTGACTGGTGACGCTGTGGACCAAAGCAGGAATACTGAAGCTTGGAATATTGCATATGACAGACTAAGTGGTTATATGAATCAAAGTAAAAATGTTGTATTCGACTCAACGATGGTTAACGGTAAACTAAGAAAGGAAATGTGTGCAAAGATAAGGTCAATGGCTGGTGGCCAACCTTGCCTTATAAAGGGTGTCGTATTTAATACGCCACTAGATATAGCTTTAGAAAGGAATGCCTCCAGAGATAGAAAAGTCCCAGAGGGTGTAATACGCATACAAAATGAAATGTTGTACAACAACCGACCTTTAGGCTCTGATGGATTCGACAGTTTACAGACCTATGAGGATTTTGATAAAGAGATAAACAAAAGTGCTGGCATTAGAGAGTCGGGTATGCATCCAGCAGGTATAAGGTAGATATGCAATTCAAGTATAAGGTGCTGGATATTGTACGCGGGATCAAGTTGGGTCAAGTTATGACTTATAAGTCAGTAGCGGATGCAGCTGGCGCACCTGGAGCCTCGCGGGCAGTCGGTACTATAATGAAAAATAATTATGACACTACCGTGCCATGTCATCGCGTAATATGTAGTAGCGGGTTGGTAGGAGAGTATAACCGTGGTGGCCCTATTTACAAAGCTGAAATTCTTAAAAGTGAAGGCGTTATATTCTCTAAAAAGAAAGTTGTGATATAATAATCAAATGAAACACGTACAAATACATAAGGAGTCACATAACTTTTTTGATAAAATGGTGCAAATATTCTTGCCGTTTTTTGCTATTGTTAGTTGGATACTAACATCTATAAAGCATCCCGAGTATGGATTGCTCGTGGCTTTTCTTGCTCAGACTTTGTGGCTTTATGTGACGTATTATGGATGGAAAAAAGCGAATCAAGTTGGCGGATTCGTTACTACTATTTTCGAAATAACTATTATCAGCTTCGGCATACTTAATTATTGGTATTTTACGGTTTAGATGTATACTCTATGTGTACGATCACTTTTTATACAGATAAAAAGAAAGTTGTGATATGAAATATTAAAATTTGTGTTAGAATGGTTCTACAATAAAACCAATGTCAAATAAAAAATTTAGCTTTGAAATAGATAAGAAAAGTAATGAGGCGCCGCTAGCGAGAGTGGGAGTAATACATACTCCGCACGGCGATATACAAACTCCTGCATTTATACCTGTGGGCACCAAGGCGACAGTCAAGGCACTCAGCGTAGAAGATATTAAGAAGACTTTGGGGCAAGCTGTACTGGCTAATACTTATCACTTATATTTACAGCCTGGGGCAGATATAGTTGCGAGCCACGGAGGCTTTGCTAAGATGATGCATTGGGAAAGCGAAATAAAAAATGAAGATGGGCAGCTCGAGAAAGTATGCCTGCCAACTTTTACTGACTCGGGAGGATTCCAGGTATTCTCACTCGGTGCGGCATATGACACAGGAGTGAGTAAGATAGCAACCAGTGCGCAGCTGTCTGCAAAGCAAAAGCAAACAACGGATGATAAAGGTGAGGTGAAAATTAAATCCTCTAAAACTCAAATGGCAAGGATAGACGAAGATGGTGTGACATTTAAATCTTTTATAAATGGCTCGTATCATCGATTCACACCAGAGACAAGTATGCAAATTCAGCATGCGCTCGGTGCTGATATTTTCTTCGCATTCGATGAGTGTACATCGCCGCTTGCAAGTCGCGAGTACCAAATTAGTGCAATGCAGCGTACGCATAGATGGGCTAAGAGGTGTATAGATGAGCACAAGAGGCTAGGGATCAGTAGTGCTACTGGAGAGCAGCAGGCACTGTTCGCTGTGGTGCAGGGTGGCGCCTTTGACGATTTGCGCAAAGAGAGCGCCGAGACTTTGGGTGCGATGGACTTTGATGGATTCGGCATCGGCGGTAGCTTTACCAAAGAGGATATGGGGAAGACTGTTAAGAGTGCGACAGAGAATTTGCCAGAGGGTAAGCCTAGGCATTTGCTAGGTATCGGTGAGCCTATAGACTTTTTCTTGGGTGTTGAATATGGTATCGATACATTTGATTGCGTATCGCCAACTAGAGTGGCTAGGCATGGTAATATTTATGCTCCTGACGGGAAGATAAACATAACCAATGCGAAATACAAAAATGACATGAGTCAAATATCTAACGATGAATCTTCTCCATACTATAATTATACCAAGAGCTATTTGCATCATCTATTTAAAGCAGAAGAAATGATGGCAGCCACTATCGCCTCGGCGCATAATTTGTATTTCTTGATTAAAATTGTGTCTGATATACGTCAGTCCATATTGGATGATAGATTCTTCGAATTCAAAAAAAGCTTTTGTGATAGGTATTATAATGGTAAGTATTAATTATATATTTATATAAAATATATTAGAGCTATTCCATTTTTAATATATTTGTGTTATACTTAATTTCTAATTTAGCGGGATAGAGTAGAGGTAGCTCGGGAGGCTCATAACCTCCAGGCACTGGTTCGATTCCAGTTCCCGCAACAAGTATGGCTACGCAGCATTTAAACAAAGGCCGCGCGCGTAGCGCGCGGCCTTTGTAAGACGATATTACGAGTCAGTATAGCTCAGTTGGTTAGAGCGAAGGACTCATAAGCCTTAGGTCGCTGGTTCGATCCCAGCTACTGACACCATAATAATAAAATTATGAAAACAAATAAAACAAAATCAATTCTTATAAAAGTAATAGCTATTGCAATACTGGCTGCCGCAGCATGGTATGGCTACAACTATTACAAATTCACTCAGGTTAAAAAGTCTGACTTTGCTCAGCTCTCTGGAGAAGTATCATCATGCAAAATGTCTGATACAAAGCTATATAAATATATTAACAATGAAGGTGCTATAGCATTCTACGGTGAGCATTCAGAATATATCCCTTGCTCGAATGGTTCTAGTATTGGTGAAATGTGCGAAGCATTATTAGCACAGGTTAAATGTGACGGTGTTGTATACTCTCATGCAAGTACAAACGGATCTGATGTGTATAATAAGGATTCACACGCTGTGGTATCTTCTGTTGTTAACGGTATTGCTCTTGCTAAGGCAAATTCAGCAAATGTAAAAGTAGAAGAGGAGGCTTCAGCTCCTATCGAGAAGGATTTGTTTAGGAATTCAAAAGGTAATACTATCAAACTTACTCATGAGAAGGATATATTGGCTGGTGACTATGTTTATACAGTTGGAAGCGCTAGTTCTACTGGTGAATGGTCAGTAGATGAAGGCAGTACAAAGTCTAGAGTAGTACTATACTTCCCGTCACTTGATGGCAAGGAGGTATATGTTGTAGAGTCAGCTAATTCACTTCAGATTCTAGATAGTAAGAATAAAGTTATTGATACATATACCAGAATCACAAAGTAGTATCTGTCTATAGATATTATATATAGTATTTATTAAATTCATAAGATAAAGCGCGGCCCACAGGCCGCGCTTTATCTTATGAATTTGTAAAATCTCTAAAATGTGTTATAATCTTATTCTATGCAGATGTAGCTCAACTGGTTAGAGCACCCGCCTGTCACGCGGGAGGTTGCGGGTTCGAGTCCCGTCATCTGCGCCAATTGCTAGTATGTAATACTAAATTGTAGTATTATTATATAATGTTAAACATTTTAGTTAGGATAAGAACTCCAGCTTTATTATTTATATTGTCCTTAATATTTGCCTGCTCTGTCGCTTCGGCACAGACTGCAACCCTACAGCCTGATGGTCAGTATTTTGAAAAAGCAAAAGTTGTTACGGTGTCTGATTCTAGAATTGAAACAGTTCCTGGAACAAATATCGAGAGCAAGAGTCAAAATGTGACTGCCGTGATTGTGAGTGGTACAAATAAAGGCAAGGTGATTGATTTCAAAAATGACTACACTCAGCTTAATCCTGGTGATACGTTCTATGCCAGACACACAATTGATACATACAGTGATATTGACTTTTGGTCTCTTAGTGATATGTATCGAATGGACAAGCTTGTTATATTATTCATTATTTTCATAATTGTACTTTTACTTTTTGGTGGTATACAAGGATTGCGCGGCCTTTTAAGTTTAGTTGGGAGTGTTTTGCTAATTTTTTACTTACTAATACCTAGTATTTATAGCGGGTATCCAGTACTGCTTGTAAGTATAGTAGTTTCCTCATTTATTATTATAATTGGATCATATATTACGCATGGATTCAATCGGACTACATCTTCTGCGGTAATTGGTATGATTATAACAGTTTGCGTAACTGGGATACTAGCATACCTGGCGATTACATACTCACGATTGACTGGCTTTTCTAGCGAGGAGCACACGTATTTAAATCTAGATACTAGCGGTAAAATTGATATGCTGGGACTACTAATGAGTGGTGTCATGATTGGTTTGCTGGGTGTTCTGTATGATGTTGCTATAGGACAAGCAGTAAGTGTAGAAGAGTTGTATTCTAGTAGCGACAGATCTAATAGGTCATCCGTATACAAAAGTGCGATTAGAATAGGAAGGGAACATATTGGTGCCCTTGTGAATACTCTTGCTTTGGCATATGTTGGGGTGTCTATGCCTCTTTTACTGCTTATACAAAGCGCTACGACTGGCCTGCCTTTTATAATCAATAGTGAAATATTCGCAACAGAGATTATTAGAATATTAGTTGGGAGTATCGGGCTTATACTGGCAGTACCTATAACAACAGTCATCTCAGTGTATATGCTAGATGGGATAAAGAGCAAATCTGGCGCTGGCCACACACATCACCACCATTAGAGTTAATATTAAATGCAAATAATTTGCATTTCGATTATGGCAATGGTATAATATAAATCCAATTATCTTATGGAGAATATAATGTTAGAACTATCAAAATATTGGGAAATGCTAGCTATTACCAGCGTGCTTCCTTTTGCTTCACTTTTAGCTCTATTCTTACGCCGCGATACAATGAAAGGCCCTGTAAGAGTTGTATTCATGGTTACGGGACTCGTTTTGCTATCATATGCAATCTATGATGACTTCAGCCACCATATGGATGATATAGGATATGTAGAGTTGGCTGTTGTTGCTGCTTCTGCAATCTTGACATATGTTGTACTTAGCTTTGCGCACAAGCATACAGAGAATAAATCTGATGTTAAGGGTATAGCTTTGGCTGAATTCATACACAGCTTATTAGATGGCGCTGTGATCGGTATGGCATATTTTGTAAATCCATTATTAGGATGGGGTACAGCACTTGCAATCATAACTCACGAAGCACCTAAGATTTTAGGAACAGTTGTGATCATTAGATCATTAACTTCAAATATGTGGGATGCTGTTAAATATTCTGCAATTTGCCAGGCTGGTGTGCCACTGGCAGCGGTCTTGTTCTACACATTTGGGAAAAGTATGAGCGAAGAATGGGGGCATCGGTTAGAGCTCGCCGCAACTGCCACCCTTGTTGTCATAATTCTACGTGTGGCGTATCACTCACTAGTTCATCGCGGCCATTCACACAACTAGTTAGTTGAAATATAATAGCCCAGCATATGCTGGGCTATTTTTAATTAGAGGCTTTGATCAGTCTAGTCATTGATGGTGGTGCGACTAGCGCCTTGTTATCGGCAATTCTTGTAAAAGAATCGAGATCTCGTTTTTCGAAATAGAGGATTACACTTCGATCGATTTTGTCGAGCAAGGCTTCCTTTGATATGGAAGCATCTTCGGTGCCGAAAGCGTTGGATATTGATCTGACGGAATCTCGGCGCTCCAATGATGCATGAAATGTTTTTCTTTTTGATTCATCAAGCTCATCTGGAATGCCAGAAATGTCACAACTATGACCCATTACAACTGTAAAGCCAAAGTGCTTTAAAAGTTCAGATTTAACAGCAGTCATTCGTTGTTCGCACATGTTAAATGCAATGATTGCATCGTGCACAGACTGCATTGCGTCGGTGCGGTAGCGATTGCAGATTGGAAGGCCTAAGTATTCATCGGTGCCTTTGTCTTCTAGGGCGGTGAAGGGTAAAGTGTGTATTTCCCTTTCTGATCGCATCCTCAGAATTAGATCGGCAAAGACAAGACCAACCTCAACCTGCGCCATAAACGGCGCACTCTTGTCACCGTGAATAGCCGTAAAAACAGCATGCAGTCCATCATGTTCACTTTTTGTGAATCCGTAGAAACTGGCAAGCTTACACGCATGCGACTTATCTAGTGCAAAAGTATCAGCAGGGAATATTCCACACATATCTTTTCCTTAATACAAAGAACAGCAGAATTGCTGAAGCAATTATAGCACACTAGAATAATGTTGCAAGTAACTTGCGCTTGTGATAATATTAGAATATATGATAATAGGATTTCTGGGTAAAGGCGGCAGCGGCAAAACTACATTAGCAACTATGTATATTAAGTATATACTAAGCCTAAAGTTGGAAGATTCAGAAGCTTACCCACATGTATTAGCTCTTGATAATGATCACAATATGGATCTAAAATTTAATTTGGGATATGATTCTGAAATGAATTGGATGGGTAGAAGTTTGGAAGATGTATTTTCTAAAATAGCCATAAATAGTACAAAAGATATTGTAGACGTTGCGGAGGAGTATATTTTTTCTCTTAACCCGATCGATGATGTCACTGAGAAATACTCAAAAGAAATAATACTTACAGGGACTCAGAAGAAGCTTCGGCTGATGGTGGCGGGACCACATACTGAATCAATGATGTATGGGAATATGTGTAGCCACGGACTTACTACACCTCTCAAAGTGTATTTGCCATTGCTTAAGCTTGGCGTAGATGAGTTTGTTGTTGTAGATGAAAAAGCTGGAACAGATGGAGTCGGTACAGGTGTTACGACTGGATTCAACTTGGCCGTTGTAGTGGCTGAAGCAACTACGCACGGCGTGAAGGCTGCCAAGCAAATAATAGAAATGTTAAAGTTTTACAAGACTCCGTTTGTAGTAATAGTGAATAAAATAAGAAATAATGATGAAGCAAATACTTATGACGAAGACTTCACGCGAATGGGTGCTATCAAAATTTTCCACTTCCGTTTAGATATGTTATGTGCAGATTTAACTTTAACTGATGATTATATTAGCGAGTTTCAAAAATTACACTCAGCAGTAATCGCTGTGCATGATGATAGGATTAAAAGGACTAAAGCCAGAGTTAGAAGCCAGAATGAGTACAATAGGAATTCTTAGTAGGTAGATGCTAGTACGCAGAGTACACATACATCGCAGAAAGTATTCCTGGTACAACTATAAGGAATAACTCTTCCTCCTGATACAGTGCATCATTATGCAAAAAATATACGCGCACTATTTTATATACTACGTATAATATTAATGGTATCAGACTCATAACTACGCTCATAACCCTTACATTTGCCTGGTCAGCATTAGGGCCTCCTCCTAATAATGCGGCGGTTAATATGCAGAAGAATGTCCACCCACACCAGAATATAAAAGCTAAAAATAATTTTAAAAGTATGTGCATATATTTGTTTTAATTGTGTATAAATTATAGCATATATAATTTAAAAATAGTATAATACATACATATGCAAAAAGTAACTAATACACTCAAATCTTGGGGGCTGGTAGGGTGGCTAATTATATTCTTTCTTATGTCTTATTTAGTGTGGAATATCTTGCCGTTTATTTTTGCTTTTGCGCCTGACTTCGTGGCGGATAATTTAGCATTAGTTGCTGTAGCTAGTATGCTGATTTCAATTGTAGTGGGGGCTTTTGCGACAAGGTCTATTTTGCGTAACAAATAATTAGTTAAGTTAGTTAGCTTAGTAGCTTTTTAATATTCTCTCCATCGAATCTCCATAATACATTGTCTATGAAGTAGTGGTGAATATTAATAAATAGTAGAGCACAAATCAAGAAGAATCCTGCGCCATACAGCTCGCTAGAGTGGTGATAATAGTCTGCTAGCT
Organism: Minisyncoccota bacterium; assembly: GCA_035905815.1. Lineage (GTDB taxonomy): Bacteria > Patescibacteriota > Minisyncoccia > Phycocordibacterales > UBA5272 > JAMIGE01. The sequence continues at coordinate 15,451 of JAMIGE010000006.1, forward strand.
TGGGTAAGGCTTCGAACGCCAGCCAGCCTACAACTATAATTGAAATAAATATAAATGACATGCTACCGGTATATTTCCGATACCAACTTTTGCTTGTCTTATACTGTTTAGCACTCGCTTCTAATAGTGTCTGCTTTTCAACTTTATAAGTAAATGCTAAATATTGCAAACAGTGAAAGAATGGCACTAGATAGGCGCTGAATGTGTATAAAAAGCTAGTAGGATAGAACCATGCGCATATTGCGATTATTGGTATCAGCATATTAAGAGTCGGAACTTTTCCTTCTTTAAAATATTTGAAAATGAAAAGTGTAATCACAGAGGCAATCATGAAATTGCAAATTATAAGACTAGTGGTAAAAGTAAAGTGCGGTAAGTTGTAGCCATGATAATGTAGACCAGAAAATTCTAGCATGCTGCGTGCTACATTATTGCTAGTAAATGATAGTAGCCATAGCGATAGTAATGAATATCGAATTACCAGCCTTTCAAACTTTGTAAATTTAAAATTATCATAATTAGCATATACCATGGTGGCACCAAAGGCTTGCTTTACATAATGCCATCCAACAGTTAAGAACATCAAATTGATTAAACTTCCTAATATCAATGGTCCAACGCTACTATAATTAAATAATGAAATTTGAGGCAGAGCATTTACAATTCCAGCTGGTACATCCGCATTGTAATTTAAATATGCTGTAGCCATTAGCCCAAGTAGTACTATGGGTACAATTACCAATTGAAATGGTGATTTAACAATATTACTCATTCCTCTGAAATATGCCATTTTGTATGATGCAATAAAGTGAGGGTTATTACACAGTGCTGCCAATATAAACATTGTGCCTGGTAAATAGGTAAAGTATTCATTAAGTCCTGGCATGCCTTGGAGTTTGAAGTAGAAAATTATGTTGATTAGAATATATAATATGACAGAAGCCCCACCAATAAGCCAAAAGTCTAATTGCCTAGATCCTGATAAAGTCCTGATGTTATTCATACTTTTATTATAGCATGAAATAATTTTTATTTTATGTTATAATACCACATATTATAATATAAATATATGACAAATATTTCTATAGATGCATTTCAAAATACTAAAAGTTATACCGATTTACCGGAGGATACTAATGTTATTATACTTTTTTATTGTTATACTAAGATCAAAGATGCAGAGTTCTTGATGGAAAGGGAGAGGGCGGTGTGTGGGGTGCTGGGCATAAAAGGCAGGATGATAATTGCTGAGGAGGGTATAAATGGTACCCTGGAAGCTAGAAGGGATGTAATTGAGAAATATGTATCTCATATTAAAGGTGATAAGAGGTTTAAAAATATGAATATAAAGTGGAGCATCGGCACCAAGGATGGTACAGGCTTCCCAAGATTGTCAATAAAAGTCAAAGATGAAATAGTGGGTCAAAAGCTCGCAAAGCATATCGATCCAAATAAATTCACTGGTATACATTTACAACCAAAAGAATTACATAAATGGTACAAGGAAAATAAAGATGATTTTGTGGTTGTAGACATGAGGAGCCGCTATGAGACAATGATGGGTATCTTCGATAAGACTATAGATATAGACGTGGATGCTAGTCGTGACCTAGTTAGGAGCAAAGAGTTGGCCGCCATTAAGAAGGCAGAAGAGGAGGGCAAAAAAATAGTTACAGTATGCACAGGCGGTATTAAGTGCGAAAGAATGTCTGCGTATTTAATTGATTTAGGGCTTAATAAAAAGAATGTCTATCAGTTGCACAATGGAATTCACGCATACATGCAAGAGTTCCCTGGTGAAGACTTTAATGGTACTTTATACACTTTTGACTCTAGAAAAACCATGCACTTTGGTGGTGATAGGAAAATACATTCAAAATGTTTTAAATGTGCTACCCCTTCAGAGGAGGTGTATGATATTTACGAAGACGATGGCCATGAGCATCAGAGAGTGATCTGTGATACTTGTGTGGTTGCCTATCCATCTGCCAGGAGGGGTAATGTGTATAGGAATAGAATGAATGTAGCGGCATAATGCGCTAAACCTTCGCAGATTAGGTTTTAAAATAATATATTTATTAATACTACATATTTGTTATATAATGAATATGTAAATCACAGGATGTATTACAGTGGTAGTATACATGCATGGGGTGCATGTGACTCGAGTTCGATTCTCGACTTCCTGACCAAATCTAATTTAAAATTGTGGAAAATTCTTAAAAAAGTACTGCAATATATGCTATAATTAACGGAATATGATACGAGCTTTTTTAATACTTATTTCTTTGATGTCATGCGCCACTTGGTCGACATTTGCAATATCTAATCCAATACCGACTGGCAGTGTGTCGGCTCTTCCTAACACTAATCAAGTGTCTCTCAGCTGGGCGGCGCCAGCACCAGTAAGCGGCGTCTCTGTAAGCTCTTATAAGATAGAGTATAGGCAGCTATCGCTCACTAATTCTAATGCTGTGTTTACCGAGTGGCCAGTCCGTCCTGCAACCGGCCAGGTGAGTATTAGTGGATTGAACACTGGATCGATATATGAATTTAAAATAACACCGATAGACTCTACGGGGGATGGGCCTTCATATTTGCTGACACTTTCGACATTACTACCGCAGCCGGTTAATTTGATTATTAGTCAAAATGATAATTCGGTAGGCATTAGTTGGGATAGTCCCACAAGTGGAGGTAGCCCAATTACTGATTATATTATCGAGTACCGAATAGCGGGTAGTAATGGTCCATTTGTTAGATATAATGATGGTACAAATCCTAACATAAGTGCAAGCGTAACTAATTTAGTCAAAGGCCAAACATATGAATTCAGAGTGAGTGCATATAATGGGGCGCAAGGATTGTCTAGTGCGGTAGTCGTTGTGAAGGTGGGGGCGGTGCCTGATCAGGTGGCTAGTATATTCGTTACTCCTAGTTTAATACCTAATGTAACTAATGTAGTATGGACAGCACCAGCAAACAATGGGTCCAATATAATTGATTATAGTATTGAATATCGCGCAGTCGGGGGTATATGGCAATCGTATAGTCACAAGCCTTCTACAGAGACTACTGCGGGTTTACTTGGACTCAGTCCTGATACACAGTATGAGTTTAGAGTGAGCGCGCAAAGCTCCAGTGGTAGCGGTACTGCCAGTCCGATAGCTTCATACACTACGCCAGCCAAGCAGCCCACAGCTCCTGCTATTACTAATGTTCCAAGTGGTAGTATTTCTGGGTCGGCTTCGCTTGTGACGCCTGGAGTACCTGGAGCTATTAGTTTTGCCCCGGCGGATCAGTCGGTCTCGGGTAGTTGGATAGCTGGGCTATCGGGATCATGTCAGATAACTGATTATAGAATTGAATACAAATTGACAAGCGAGTCTTCAAATTCCTGGTCACAGTATAATGACGGCGTAAAGTCGACAGACAAAGTCAACATAACCAGTCTTAAGAATAATACATCGTATGACTTCAGAGTGGCGGCTATTAATTGTAAAGGAGTAGGTGAGTATAGCAAAGTCTATACAGCTGTGCCTAGCTCTACTGCTAAAGCATGTAGCCCAATAATTACAGAGTATTTAAAAAGGGGCTCAGTAAATGATAAATCTAATGTGATCAGACTTCAAACATTTTTAAAAAATGATGAGGGGAATAGCAGCCTGACAGTCAACGGTAATTTTGGGCCAGCAACTTACAATGCCGTAGTCGCTTTTCAAAATAAATACCGCGCTGATGTGCTTACTCCTTGGAATTTAACCAAGGGTACTGGCTGGGTATATATGACAACCAAGAAGAAGATTAATGATTTGTATTGTACATATCACAACAGCCAGTAAAATTTAATAAATATCATCAATAAATAGGGGCTTGACAAATATTTTAAACCTGCTATACTCGTATATGTAACCGCAAAGCTAATCCTCCAAATGGGAGTTAGTAGCCAAGCGGTATTGCCCGTCATAGTGCAGTTCAGCGAGGCAGCGAACCCGCAAGCCCGTTGAACACCTGCGGCCTTTTAGCCGGAGGTGCCTGCGCATGACGATTTAGCCAGTGTATAATCCTATTCCCATGCGGGAGAAAGGCAAAACGCGGTACCGAACGGCCTAGCAAGCCTCATTTAGGAAGAGCTCTGCAGTCAGTCTGCACACAGTATAGGAGAGCTCGGTGATCGGTACATAAAAAAACATCTTTTTCAAAATTTTTTGGAAATTTTTGTGAGATAAAGTCCCCGGAGTGGGTCCGCAAGGGCTCACTCAAAACCCCCAAAGACGCAAGTCCGAGGGGGTTTCTTATTTCCCAAATTTGTAAACAGATATAAGTAATGCATTTGCAAATCAATTGACAGGCGCATTGATTAGGAGTATGATAATTCCAGTTTGAATTGTATTTAATATTTAGTTTGCTGAGTGTTAAATACTGATTCAATTTGCTATTTAATTAATTCGTGAGGAAGAAATGGAAAAAACTACGGAAAAAACTACTTTGACCGGTACAGAATGGTGGTTGGACCTAATATACTGGAATCCAGATAGTATACAGCAGGTGAATCTGTGCGATATATGGAGGATTCCTTTTGTGACCACATTTAAAGCTTTTGTTTTATGCTTATGTGTGGTGATTTACGTCATTGTGCATTTGTTCTGCATATGTCTATTCTGGTCTAGACCAAATCTCGGTACAACAGATGGATACTTAAGTCTACCTTTCGTATTAGCTCAACACCTTGGAATCACATAATCAAGATAAAATATATGATTATGTATACAAGTAATGAAAGACTACCAGAATTAAGAGCTAAGGCAGTTAAGATGGTACGAAGTGGTAAAACTACAAGAGAAGTAGCTAAGTACTTTGGTTACTCACAGTCTACTATTGTTAAATGGTGTAAAAAGGTAGAAAGCAAAGATAATTTTGAAAGAATAGAAACATTATCAAGTAGACCACATAATAGTCCAAAGAAGATACTTAAGGAACTGGAAATGAAAATAGTTAATACTAGACTAGAACACAAAAGATGTGCAGATATTATTCATAAAATTTTGATAAAAGAAGGAGAGGATGTTAGCTTACCAACAGTAAAGAGGGTAATTAAAAGAAATGGTCTATCTAAGAAGAGATCTCCTTGGAAGAAGAAGCGTATATACCCTCCTAAACCTGATATTTTGGCTCCAGGAGACTTAATACAAATAGATACAGTACATATTACAAAAAGTGATATGACTAGAACATATATTTATACAGCTATAGATATATACTCTCGTATTGCTTATGCTAAAAGATATGAGAAGTGTAATACACACAATAGTATTAGCTTCTTAAAATACATAATGAAGGCATCTAATTTTAATATCAAAGCAATACAAACAGATAATGGCCCGGAATTCTCTAAGTTCTTCACTGATTATGCAAATAGAGTTAAGATAAGCCATAGACATATACATCCAAGATCTCCCAATGAGAATGGACATCTTGAGAGATTTAATAGAACCGTGCAAGAAGAACCATACAAACTTGGAGAGACATATTGGCAACAGAAGAGTTTAGATAAATATATGTATTATTACAATCATAAGAGAATGCATCTTGGTATAGATGGAAAAGTTCCAATAGAAATGCTAAACTTAAAGTAAGATTATTGATTACTAGGTGTTGATTCTAATACA
>JAMIGE010000007.1:0-2632 GCA_035905815.1 Minisyncoccota bacterium
TCTTATCTTTCTTAACTTTGGACTGATTTCCAACAAAATTAATTCGTCCTTCTATTTTTTAATAATAAGATAATTATTAATTCAATTGCAAAAGCATGAAGATATCTCTCTTTATAGCTTCTTCAATATTACTCTGCATTGCTGTCGCTCAATCACCTTCTCAACAGCCAATTATCGGAATTTACACGCAAGATGCCGAAGACTTCCTATAACAAAAAAACTTAGCATAAAGCACCAATACATACATTGCTGCATCTTATGTTAAAAACATGCAGATGGCAGGAGCTCAAGTTGTCCCTCTATTTTATCATTACTCTATAGGTCAACTTGAAGATATTCTCAGCAAAATTAATGGTGTGTTTTTCCCTGGTGGAGGAGCGATGGCGATTGCAAACGACACTAATTGGGTAACCAAAGCATCTTTTATTGTTCAATATGCAATCAAACAAAATAAACAAGGTAATAATTACCCTATTTGGGGGACTTGCCTTGGTTACTACCTGGTGATGTATGTACTTAGTGGGGAAACTGACTATATGAAAATGGTGACCAGAGTTACAGGTTAGGGTGGTGTCTTACATCCATTGATCATAAAAAATAGTGACAGTAAGCTTCTTAAAACTTTTACAAAGTCAGAACTCGAGGATATGCTTATGGATACGCTAGGGGCTATACTCGGGGCTATTATTTACTTTGTTTGCTCTTACAAAAGTAAGGTTAATTTTAAGTAAACATAGTAGGCGGCAGACTTAGAATTTAAGAAATAATTATAAATATATAAAATATATGCAAAACTTTAATCAAAACATTGTTCAGAATTTATTTGTCCTATTAAGTATAGTGTTCGTATATTTAATACTCTCGGTACTATTCTATACTTACCGACTTATCAAAGCCTCAGACAAAATGAAGTCGTTTTATAAAGGGAAGTTGATTATTAGTATTGTAGCTACTGTTGTGTCTATAATTCTGGCACTTGTTCTTTCATTTTTCGGTGCATATAGATCATATAGCATAATGCCTACTGGCGTTCTCCAGGGTGGAGCAGCACCTATGCCGATGGGTGTAATAAATACTAGTGTATATACTGGCAGGTCGGATATGGTCAGAGCACCGTATGTATATTATGAGCAGTTAAAAAGCGATATCACAGACACTAGAGAATTTATCAAAAAGTCATTTTCCGCCACAATTAAAACTCGTGAAGTGGAGGCTGTCGCGAGGAAGGTAGAGATATTAATAGAAAGCGTTGGCGGCAGAATTGATAGTTCAAATATAAATACAGACGAGAATACATATTACGGGCCGAGCGCTAATTTCTCTTTTGTAATTCCAAAGGACAATTTAAATAAATTCCAAGACGAGCTAAGAACTTACACATGGGCTAGGCTCTATTCCCAAAATATAAGCAGCCAGAATTTATTAGGTGAAAAGCAGGATTTAGAAGCATCTCGCAAAAATACTAACACAGAAATTGATAAGATTACCAAAGATAAAGCCGCACTAAAGTCAAAATATTACAAAGATTATAATATTTTAAAATCTCAGCTAGTAGCCAAACAAGCAGAACTTGCTGTGGTTAAGAATGAAGAGTTGTATAAGTCATTGTCGTCTGATATAGACATGCTTAACGGTAGAATTAGTACGCTTACTCAAAACTTCAAAAGAGACATGACAGCGCTGGGTGTGTCTTTAGAGGATCAGAATCAAATAATTGATAACCTGGATGTGGCAGATACTAAATTTGATAATAAAATAGAGACAGTAGAAGGTTATATATACGTACAGTCTGTGAACGCTTGGGATATATTAAATATCTATTCGCCAGTAAATGTAATATATATAATTGCTGGTATATTAATTATAGCAAAGCTATATGCTGATATTAAAAGTGTAAAGGTTGCCGAGTCTAATAACTAACATCTGATCTTTGCGGTTTGACAGTATTTGCATAAAGGAATATACTGGGCGCAGTTGATAAATAGAAAGGCATATTGTGCACAATAACAATATCTTTGGACAGGTGCTTAGCCTGCTTATGATTTCACTTGATGTTCATGTCGTAAGGTTGGAGGCAGGACAGAGCTACGCGGTGGAGAATTTGGAAGATATCAAGGCTCTAATTGACTTGACCTTGGAACTGATCGACAAGTCTGAAAATCTTGCAATTGCAGCCATTGAGTCTGAGTTTGAGTCTGAGTCTGCCCGGGTGGTGAATATTACCAAGGGTGTAATGAGTGCAGAATTCGATCCTAAAACAAGATTTAAGAAAGGAGTAGTAACATTAAGTGCAGAGGAGTATCAAAGAGACGCTCTTGCTGCCTTAGGGCAATATGAAATGAAGGCGGTCGAGCAGCAGCGTACCAGATTCGCTGCCTTGCGATGCGAACTTGGCGAGTTAGAAATCAGAATAGAACTCGCACTCTTGTAACATAGAACACTCCACATGTTGGAGTGTTTTGTTTTTTTGTTACTCAGGTTTGTATTGATTTTAAAAAACTAAAGCGCGACCGAGGGTCGCGCTTTAGTTTAGGAGATATTAATTTGGGTGGACGATAGAGGATTCGAACCTCTGACCTTCGCTGTGTAAAAGCGCTGCTCTACCAACTGAGCTAATCATCCATATCTTTTA
>JAMIGE010000008.1:0-27091 GCA_035905815.1 Minisyncoccota bacterium
ATGTTTCAAAAGAAAGAAAAGCGGTGCTTCTTGAAAAGACGAGTGTAAAACTTAATATCATAAGATTTTTCATTCGTCTTATGAAAGAAAGTAAAAGTCTCGATATGAAGAAATACACACTTCTTCAAGGAATTATTGATGAAATCGGTCGTATGCTTGGTGGTTGGATAAAGTCACAGAAATAACAATATCTGTAACAAAACAAAAGGTATCCGCAAAGGATACCTTTTGTGTATATAAGATACTTCGGAACAAACCCCGACACCGAGCCATAGTTATCGTTGGCATTGGACACATCGTTGGTGTCGAACTTCAACTTGTCGTCATTGAAGTTGAAGATAGGAGCCTTCGAGAACACGCCATTGGCATCAGGAGTTTTACCACTTTCCATCTATGTCACCAAACCACGAAACATGATTTTGCACATGAATCACAATTCTGTATTTAATCTGACAACACAATTACTTGCTTGTCGTAAAAAGTGGTAAGCAGTATCCCTTATAACAGCGACACTCTCATGAAAACCATAGTCGTCATGATTCTGATCGTAGATTTCTCATAAGAGAAAGAGTTCGGCGACAGCAATCCGTAAACTGCTATGCACGAGCCTAGACTCAGTTAATAGTATATCAAAAATATAAAAATTTTTCGAGGTCAAAAATCAAAAAAGAAAAAGGGATACCACAAGTGGTATCCCTTAAAAAAATTCGAACGCAAGGATCAAGAAAGCAAAAGATTCAAACGTTCAAAGTACAAGTATCAGTTCTGCGGAACAAACCCCGACACCGAGCCATAGTTACCGCTGGCACCGGACACATCGCGGGTGCAGAACTCCAACCTGCCGCCATCGAAGCCGAAGACAGGAGCCCTCGAGAACACGCCATCGGCACCAGGAGCGAACTCATCACCTGCACAGTCTGTATCCAGTTCTTCCCAACGAACGTAGCGTTCGGGGTGAACCAGAGCCATACAGCCGACAGCGAATGCACTTAAGCCGAATTCGTTGCTTGCAAAGGTTTCCCTTGCTCTGCGAACGGACTTGCCACGGTGACGCATACCGTACTGTACTGCGATGATTAGAATGTCGCCTTGTTGTTCGGCTTCCAGGTGTTCCAGGAAGTCAACGGTGCGGGCATGCTGACGCAGTTTGCTTGGTACGATTTCACCGTTGCGGTAGTTATAGAAACTACGACCATCGGCTAATTTCGTGTGTACCAATTTCACTACTTCGCAATACTGCTCGGCTTTGTCCGTAATTGCAGGAAACTGCTTTGTGGCAACCACAGATACTTTCGGAATGGCGAACCATCCTTCGGCACCTTCGGGAAGCGTAGGCAAGTTTTTGGCAAACTCCAATGCCTGTGTCGGATCAAGTCCGAACATAGTGGCAATGGTTTTTACCTGTTCTGCAATCGGTTTCGGACCCTTGTACTCTTTGGGGTAGGTGTAGTTTGAGGACACCACCTCACTTTCGTACTGGTTTGTAGCCGAATGCTTTTGAATCAGTTGAAGAAGTTCTGTTGTGAACTCGCCACCTCTGTTTTCATTTAAGCGTTGTGCTTGCTCTTCTGTGAGCTGTGCTTTGTTGTAAGCACCACGGAATAAATCCGTAGTCTGACGACCCTTGGGGTCATCTGACGTGATCAACTTTTTTGTCGTCATCATCTTTTTCCTTTTTTGATTTGAAAAGAACTGGGTCCCGACACCCAAGTCCTCGATTGTTTAGATAGAGGTCGGGTATCGTTTATTAGTACCATTGTATCACGAAAGAGGTGTTTTGTCAATCATACGTATTAGCTCACTACCCAGAGAACACTTATATGGAATTAGTGTCTCTAGTTGTTATTAGTTGTTAGTTGTTGCATACCACACTACTCCAGTACTGCTTTGATCCTACGTACACCTGCTGACACGGCCTCTTCTTTGCTAATTTTGAACACACCCATATCACCAGTAGACTCTACATGCGGGCCACCACAGAATTCAATACTAAATAGTCCGTCATCACCTCTCTTTTTACCAGTACTATCTGCACCCATAGAATACACAGATACTTTGTCCCCGTACTTATCATCGAAAAGTCCTATAGCTCCACGCGCTCTGGCCTCATCATAGCTCATCTCCTCTCTTATCATCGGTAGATTTGCTTTAATATTCTGATTCACTATATCCTCCACCCTCTTCTTTTCCTCATCTGTCATCTTACGATCAAAAGCAAAGTCAAAGCGCAGCCTCTCACTCGTAATATTGCTTCCCTTCTGCTGTACCGACTCACCAAGTACAATCTTAAGAGCCTGATGCAGCATGTGTGTGGCCGTATGATATTTGATTTCCTTCTCCCCGTCACCACCTAGGCCACCTTTGAATTTGCCAGCACTCGCCGTACGGCTCGCTTCTGAATGCTCTTCTTTTAATTTCTTAAATCCATCTATATCTACTTTAATATTTTTCTCCTTAGCTAGCTCTTCTGTTAGCTCAATTGGGAATCCAAAGCTTTGTAATAAATCGAAGGCTTTATCTCCTGCTAGCAAATAGTCTTTAGATATTACAACTTCTCCTGTTTCAAGATTTTTAGACTCGATGTTAGCTATTGCCTTTTCAAATTCTTTAATGCCCTTCTCCAGTGTCGCTCTGAATTTAACTTCTTCTTTTTCTATTTCACTAACTATTGTAGATCTCTTGTCTGCTAGCGCAGCATACTCCCCCATATACGTATCTATAAAACTATTAACTATTTCCGATGTGAAATTAGTGTGTATGTTTAAATTACGGGCAAATCTAACAGCTCTTCTGATTAGCCTGCGCACAAAATACATCTGGTCCTTGTTCCCCGGTAGTACATCGTCACCCACAAGGAATGTAGCCGCACGCAAATGATCCAGTATCACACGATACGCGTAAGTTGTTTTATATACTTCTACGTTAGTCGCATCATCACTACTGACATATGATATACCGGAGAGCTTTTCAATTGTAGATTTGGGACCAGCGAACACATCTATATTAAACACATCAGAGTCATTATTAAGTGCGGCCACCATGCGCTCTAGACCGCCACCAAAGTCCACATTCTTCTGAGGTAGATATTCATATCCATTTTCAGTGTGCACATATTCCATGAACACATTATTACCAATTTCTATAAACCTTCCGCAATCACAATTCACATGGCAGAACTCCCCACTGAAAGGGGTATTCGGTACGCATGACCTTCCAAGCTCTGGGTGAAAGTCATAAAACATTTCCGTATCTGGTCCACCTGGCTCGCCTATTGGCATATTAGCTGGCACACCGGATCTACTCCACCAATTCTTCTTCTCTGGATAATAGAATATCCTTTCCCCTTCCCTTATACCATTTAGCTCTGGGTCCTCTCCTATTTTAATATCGCTTACTGGTTTAGACTCGCGCTCTGCAATCAGCTTTTGCCAAGCCAGCGCAGACTCGGTGTCGCGCGGTATTGATAGCTCTGGGGAGCCTTTGAAGCAGGTAAAGTAAAGCCTATCGCTAGGGATCTGAACTTCCTCTGTCAAAAATTTCCACATCATCGGGATTTGCTTTTCCTTGAAGAAGTCTCCTAGTGACCAATTGCCTAGCATTTCGAAAAATGTAGTGTGCCTATTGTCACCCACCTCTTCTATGTCTTGCGATCTGAAGCACTTTTGTGAGTCTGCGATTCTAGTACCAAGTGGATGCTTCTGGCCAAGCAAATACGGTAGCATGGGCTGCATACCTGATCCTGTGAAAAGTGTAGTAGGATCATTGTCGGGCACTAGCCTACTACTAGGTATCACAGCATGACCATTTGCGCTCATATATTGTAAAAACTTTTTCCTAAAATCCTGAGTTGATATCTTTTGCATTTATACAATATAGCAAATTTTTAATTATTTATAAAGCTTGTATTGAAAACAAAATGTATTATGCTGACCAGCAAGCCGTATAGATGAAATTATCTCACTTGTTAATAAATGCTAAAGGAAATTCAGCCTTGACCCAAAAGGCTGCGGCATTCTTATGGCCGCCGCCGCCATACATACCAGCGATGGCCGACACATCAAAGTCCTTCACGCTGCGTAGCGACACCTTCCAATTACCAGACTCATAATAATATATAATAGCGAAGCTATTTGTCTTCGCTGCCAACAGATTCCCTAGCTCGCTTTTAATTTCTGAAGGGGCATTCACTGCGTACACGTTGTAACCAGCGAACTCAACAATCTCTGCTTTGGTCTCATACTTTTTTACCATCCTATCAAAGCTTGCCCTTAACAGGGATCCTATCTCTATTACTTTTGCAAAATCATTTTCTAAATCATCACTTAATTTATCATAATGCTTAAATGTTTTCTCTTCTATGTTGCCGTCATATATATATGCAATTGCCTCCTGCCAATTTGGTAACCGATGACGGAATAGGTCTTGGTCACAGATATACTCTACTAGCTTTGGAACTTTAGTATTGGGATGGAAATATTCCCAAGCCAAGTATGCACCACTCTTATCAGTGCCGTACACATGATGCTGCACTGATTCTATATCTGACTTTACACTAGCGTGATGGTCCAGTACTACCAGTAGCTTTACCTTCGCTTCTAGATCTAGTAGCACCCCAGCAGGTAGGCAAAAGTCTAAAAAGTATACTTCGTCATCTTTCAAATCTTCCACGCTCCTAGCCAGTACTGCATCTGGCAGCTCTAGTCTATTACTTGTAGGTATGTACTGGATAATATTTGTATCATCGCCATACATCTTATACGCTGCCCAAGCTGCACCCATACCATCACTACAATTCTCATGATAAATTACAAATTTCATATATTACTTCTTAAAAGCAGACGGGTCGAATCGCAATATCTCTTCCACTGATTTATTGCGATGTATTATCTCATCATTGCGTACTGACCTGAAAAATTCATACTGATTGGCAGGTGTGCGTCCATACCACTCTAAAAAGTCACTACTTAGTGGCTTCTCTTTTAGCCTATCGCCATATCGATGTAGGAAAATTGAATACTGATCGAATGCGTGACTTTCAAATAGATAGTTTAATTCATAGCTCCATTTCTTATTAATTAAAAATAGAAAATATGAGGCCCAGAAATAGAAGAAGGCAAATAGCATTGGTATAATAGTGTGCACCAGCACAGATATCCTCTTATGCTCAATAGATACTATATGCGATATCACCACCACGTGCATAGTCTCATTGTCATTTGCTTTCCTACCGAATCTAGTAGTATTAGAAAGCTCGAGTGCTTTCTTCTCATCGGTATAGAACATAGTAAGAAGCGTATAAGCAGCCGATGCCCATGACTGATATGGTACGCGCGCTATCACCTCTACTGCTCTGAACTTTTTATACGACGGCTCTTTGCCGTATACTAGATTACCACATGCAACCAATAGTCCACCCAGAATACTTGGCAGCATACTTGTCTGATACCCATCGAACTCTGATTTGTATTCAGCTAGCCTAGTCTCGTCATTTAGAGCCTCCACCAAATCCTCAAACTCTTTATTCTTTTTAACTTGAGTCATATCGTGTTATTTATTTTACGTAGTCACTATAATAGCAACTACCTCATGCATACATTATACTACATATATTAATATTTTAAAATTAAAACACCGGTATTACCGGTGTTAGTTTTGATGTTTAAATTTGTATACCCATTTTAAATTATAGCTTCCTAGAATCATAACCCCAATGTAGTAGTGCCTGCCTTTGCCTCGGCCTACACATAGTATCCCCCACCCTACATGCGCCCTGTAGCCAGATTATATGCCTTCTCATGTTTATCCACCTCTTAATTTGTCTGTTATCATCAGCTGATCGTCGCCCCATATAATATCTACAGTACCATTGGAACCACCCCCTAGGATCATCGCTATGTATCCATCCCTTGGATACCCACTCTGATAGTGACTGCGAAGCCCTCACTTTAAAATAATTTAAACTCTTGTCATACTTGGTCGGGCTGGGCTTTGCATCCGTGTACCAATCACTTGGGAATTCATCTCTGCAGTCTGTCATATATTTGCCGCCGAATACCCCCATTGCCAACATTTCTTTCGGTGTTAAATCCGGTTTGAAATTAGGATCGAAATTCTGACCAACAGACTCTGTTAGGGTGTATTCATAGCCATGCTGCATCTTGTCATTTACTATTACTTTTATCATATATACATGTTAGCACAAATATATGGTTTTGAAAGATAAGTTTTGAATACTTTGGGAATTAATACGCGTTATTGATATAAGTCATTAATCGTTACAAATATAATACTAAACCGCCAACTATGTGGCGTTTAAAATTTCTATTTCAATTCACTTTGTGGTGCCCAGGAAAGGACTTGAACCTTCACACCTTGCGGTACTTGCTCCTAAGGCAAGCGTGTCTACCAATTTCACCACCTGGGCATACTTTGGCATGGTTGGTGGTATTGTACTTTCTGCGTTTGAAAAAGTATATACCAACCATGCCGGTCAAGTAATAATATCACAAAATTATAATTAGTGCAAAATGTAACGTAATTTAGGTATCTGCATAGTAGCTAAGTAAACTTACAATGAAAGGTAATCAAATTACAAATACTACTTATATAATCCTACAAAATACTGATTTAATTTAGTGCCTAGGGCGGGACTCGAACCCGCAAGCCCGAAGGCGGAAGATTTTAAGTCTTCTGTGTATACCATTCCACCACCTAGGCAAGTGCAAATATTATAGCATATTTTAATAATACTCAAAAGTGAATCAAATTAGCACTTCTGATACGAACTACTTTGTAGTTTTGTAGCTAGAGTGGGAGCCCGAGGCACGGTACTTAACTTTTTTAAAGTTATGTGTTATACTATCTGTTATCGCCTCTATAGCTCAGTTGGTAGAGCAACTCCCTCTTAAGGAGATGGTCGTAGGTTCGAATCCTACTGGGGGCACCAATAAATAAAACGCATAGCATTGCTATGCGTTTTCGTATTTAACTAATTCTAATTCCTGGCATCGAGGAAGGGCCTTGCGCCGCGAGCGCCTTTGCCACTGATTCTAAAATTGGAATCAGCTACACGTCTAATGCCTTGCCTTTCCGCGACTAGCTGAGCAGCTATATCACGCGGTAGTCCGGCTCGGATATAACTCTTAACCATCTTCTCTACTGATCTGGCGTCCCTGGCATATATATTCCTATTGGCGGTGCGCTCGATAAGCTCAGCTGTTGGCCTGGCTACAAGCTTGACCTCCTCTACTATTGCATGCTGAGCGCGCAGCCCTACACTTGCAAATACTTTTTTAAGTGAGCGATCTACGACTACCAAATCACGAGACAGTAGAAGTGTGGGAATTGCATAGTCGGAGGCGAACTTGCGCACTGCAGACTTGGCGGCGGAGACAAATACTTGCATCGATTGATCTTTACCCGCGCGGAATATCGTGTGTGCGTTATTAGGCATTGCGCTGAATAGTACCCGCACATAATATGACCTGCCCTGCTTGTCATAAGAAATAACCGACAAAGGGAATGTATGTAAGGACCGATTATATACATGGTCAGTCATCGGCCTATAGAATGCAAAGAGTATATTCCATCCCTCTGTCATGCTGTAGCCCTGAACTGTTATGCCCAGCGGTCCGATTAATGGCGTGATAGTGTTCGGAGGGCCAATGTACAGATACTTCCACATTAGCCAAAGCGCAATGATGCCATTAACGACTGCGAATACCAGTGCGCTACCTAAATCGAAAAGCCATATACCACTAGTAATATAGTGATACGAGTTGTAAATAACTAGCCAAGTAAAGCTTGGCAGCATGTAGAAAAGTGGCACGATCAGCCAGGCATACTCCTGGGATGGATGCCAAATCTTAAACACGCGAAAGACTTTGACAAAAGGACTCAAGGCAGAGTCTAGCAGATATTTCAGATTAGCCATTATGTACTCCATTATGAGCGACTACTTATACTCTATCATAGATGGCAATTTTCTCAAAAAAATGATAAAGTATAATGAGTTGCAACTTAAACTGAAAGGCAAGGTATGGATGGATCACTATCAGCGGTTCCGCTCGCGCTACTAGTCGCAGGACTCATTATGGCATACTTCGTGCGCAAACATATTCAGAAGGATAAGCCTGAATCACGAGCCAAAATTAAGCCTGAAGTAAAGGCTACAGAGAAATCTGTAGCACCTAGATACAAAAGGTGGGCCAAGCGTAAGCCAGCGGAGCAAGCGATAATTACAGTCAAGCAGCCGAATGGCAAAGTAGAAACTTTCAAAGGCCGCAAAGTACCCAACAATCAAGGGCGCCGCCCTAAAGGTGGCCAAGGTAGGAGTAAATAATGAATACAATAATTGGGTCACTACAATTCCTACTGGCATATGGGCTCTACGCTCTGTCGGCCGTATTCGCAATCTATTACATAGTAGTAGCAAATTCAAATGAGAAAAAATTATGGGCACTACTAGCATTGATAGTGTTTGGAGTTTCGTTCTGGGATTCGCTACCGAATAAGGACTATGTCCAGCGATACAAAATAGAAGCAGATGCTCGTGACGCATACAACGAAGAGCAAGCCATGATTGCTTCTGAAAGTGCAGCGATGCAAAAGCTATGTGCAAGTAATGACTATGTCTGTATCACATTAAGCGCAGGCGCCAACACTATTAACAATGTAGGTAAAGGTAGCCGGATAATCTTCTCCAAAGCTGACTGCAAATATTTAGAATATCGTGGTGGTAGCACATCGCAAAACGCTTGCAAAGTGAATACCAAGAACACTCTAAATAGCGGATCCATAAATGTTGAGAGGGCTCAAGGATCGCCCAATAGGGAAATGGTAATTGCTATCTCCAAAATGCCAGCAGGCAATGATTGGATTAATGCCAAAAGCATATCAATAGTCATAGCGCTGCTGCTTTGCATAGCAGTTCTAATGGCTGGAGGTAACGCAATAGCAGTTGGGCTGATAATTGCGATATCTGCAGGATTGTATTTCCTATTCAACAATTGGGACTTGATAATGGGTACCATAATCCTCGTAGTATGTGCAGCGTTTCTAGCTTGGATGGTATATTTGTGGATATGTGCAAAATTCATAAGTGATTCAGAGTCAGAGCATACACATGAAAGTGGCATATCGGTGTCCGGGCGCGACACGTATGTAAGCAGGCCCAAGCCTAGGAAGCCAAGCGAGCCAAAAGATGAAGTCACTAGCAAAGGCGTGCTAGTGAATTTCAAAAGTGGCAAGAGCGTGTTTAGAAGATTTAGAAAATAATAATTAGTGCGGGCCGTAGGCCCGCACTTTTAAATTGCACTATTAAAAAACATGATATAATATTGATATGAAAATATTGAAGTCAGACTTTAAAAAATATAGCATACTCTCTAGACTAAATGAAATAAAAGATACACCTGAATTTCTAAATATAGAAGGTGAAAACATAGAACTGCTCGACAATAAGTCAGGTGGTAAAAAGTATTTGTGTATTGTTGGATCCAGAAAGTGCACCCACTACTCCAAAGATGTAATAGATAATCTAGTCAGCAAGCTGCCTAGTAATGTGGTTATAATATCTGGACTAGCGCTAGGGGTAGACGCGTACGCCCACAGTAGTGCTATCAAATACGGACTCGCTACAATAGCAGTACCTGGATCTGGGCTAGATCGTGACATACTACACCCACAGACCAATGTAAAGCTGGCAAATGATATTATATCTAATAATGGATTACTAATTAGCGAATATAGCAACAACTTTAAAGCAACGCTCTACTCATTTCCGGCCCGCAATAGAATCATGGCAGCCATGTGTGACGCTCTTCTAATTGTGGAGTCAGAAGAAAAAAGCGGTACACAGATAACAGCAAGACTTGCACTAGAATATGGTAGGGATATAGGTATAATACCAGGATCAATATTTTGGCCCAACAGTGTAGGCACGATGAAGCTGTGGAAGGATGGAGCCACACCTATATGCGATATTAGCGATCTGTTGGAATTATTAAGAATAGGCAATAGTAATAATCAAGGCAGTCTAGATCTAATGCCAGCATTGTCGGAGAAGGAAAAGGCAATTTATGATTTACTAATTGAGCCACTAGACAAAGAGAGTCTGATCGCTAGCGCAGGATTAAGCTTTACAGATGGATTAGTAGCCCTTATGACACTAGAAGGCAAAGGTGTGATTAAAGAGCAATTCGGAGAAATACGCAGAGTTATTTAGCTATTTCTAATACCTGATCATTGATCGTTAGACCTTCTACTATTTCCACCTTACCATTTGATCTGGCGCCAGTCTTTACAATTCTATCCTCTGTGCTTGTGAATGTCTTAACAGTCACTATTGCACCGCCAACTTTGAAATTAACTAGTGATACCGGCAGTGTAAGTGCGCTATCTTTTTTCATTGTCTCTATTTCTACTGTAGCATTCATGCCAGACTTGATCATGTCATCTTTCTCTTTAAAAGCCAAAGTGGCTTTATAAGTAGATACTCCATTATCTGCGGTGGCAGCGGGGTCCATCCTAGTTACAACAGCTGGGAATTTAACATCTGCACCATATGCGTCCAGAGTAACTACTGCCTCTTGTCCTACCTTTACCTTCACCACATCTACCTCGGACAGCTTGACCTCTATTTCAAAGTTATTCTCGCTCATCATTGTTACTATTGGCTTACCTACACTTGCTAACTCACCCTTGACAATGTCTACCTTGGTAATTACTCCTGCAAAGGGTGCGTATAATGAATTCTTGCTTGCTTGGGCCTGAGCACTAGATAGTCTTGCCTTTGCCTGAGTCACTGCCGACTGTGCGCTTTTAACTTTGTTATTATCTGTACTAGCATTTACTAAATTCAAATCCCTCTCTGCTCTGGAGACTGCATTAGCGCCAGCTAGGAGTGCTGACTTTTTAGCGTTTATCTCTGCTACTACGCTGCTTAGTATTGGCTTCATCGCTGATATAGCTCCTCTCTCATCATTATAATTAGGATCTGAAGTCACACATAATTCAGAATAATAATTACTTAAGCTCTTTAAAAAGTCATTCAACTTCTGAGTGATGGAATATGCATTAGATAATTTAGATTCACTACTATCGCTACTCACTGATATACTATTTAAATTACTTACTAGGGTATCTAAATTCATCCTATCTGACTCCAGTATTGACTGCGCTGCCTGATTACAAGCTGGTGAAGTTAAATTGTATGCATTTGAGCCTCTAGAAAATAGAGTAGACATTTTATATGTTAAAAGATCAGAAATATTATTATAAGTATTACTAATGGTGTCACTAACTTGTGACTCGGTGTTTGCTAGATCTGATTTAGCATTGTCCAGTGCCTGCTGCCTAATAGCCACCTCTTCATTAGATGACCCATTCTGTATTAACTCCAAGTTAGCCTGCTGGGCATCTAGTGCAGCCCTAGCCTCATTCACTGCTGCATACGCATCAGCAGCAGATAGCGTAGCAATTTGCTGGCCCGCCCTTACCTTGTCCCCGACCTTCACGTATAATCCACTTACATTACCGCTTTTCTCAAAGGCCAAGTCTGCCTCGCTGCTTGGCTTAACTGGACCACTAACCTCAACTGTCTCTGTTATGGATTCGAGCTTAGGGCTGGTATATACCTGATCCTTATTCTGGCTTGCTTTATATGACCCGTAATAGTATACCGAGGCTGCAATTATAATTGCGCCAAATATAAATTTGTATTTATTATTTTTAATGATTGAAATTATATTATTCATTCAAGTATTATAACACAAATGTAATATATTCGAAATTAAAATATAGAATTATTTCAACTTGTGTGGATTATGCATTGGACAAGCCTTATTGCTACACCTTTCAGGTATTGTCTTTGTACCCTCCATCATAAGACTGAAACACATTTTACAAATATTACCAGTCGGTTTAGTTTTGATTATATGCTTGCAATCAGGATAATTAGAGCAAGAATAGAACACACCGAATCTACCTTTGCGCTCCTCCATTTCTCCTTGATTACACTTATTACACTTTACCCCTGTACTGCTATTTCTCTTATTCTCTTCGCTTTGCTCTATATACTTGCATTTTGGATAATTACTACAAGCCACAAATTTGCCGAATCTACCATCGCGCTCGATTAGCTTGCCGTCATCACACTTTGGACATGGCTTACCCAAATCCTTAGGACCTTCCATTATGCTGCCGTCTATTTTCCTTGCGCCTAAGCAATCAGGATATCTAGCACAGGAATAGAACCTTCCTGTGCGTGATAATTTTACCATCATATTAGAATCACATAATGGGCATTTTATGTCTTCTGGGGCTGCTTCTATATTAGTGACTTTATCTATATCATTCTTGCTCACGACATCGGAGTGGAATGGCTCATAGAATTCGCTAAGCACACCGACATAACTATTATCACCATTTGCTATATCATCTAGCTTGTTCTCCATCTCTGCAGTGAATGTGTCTGATATGTACTTTGCAAAATGGTTCTCTAGAAATCCAGACACAACTTCACCTGTATCAGTTGGCATTAGCGCTTTGTTCTCCTTTACTACATATCCCCTATCCTCAATTGTAGATATGATACTAGCGTATGTCGCGGGCCTTCCAATACCCCTCTTCTCTAACTCTTTGATTAGACCTGCCTCACTATATCTACTTGGCGGCTGGGTAAATTTTTGCACACTATTAATTGCTAGCAAATTCAAATCATCATCCTTAGATACGTCGGGCAGTATTACGTCATCACCTTTGGAATCAAAGTCCACCTTTAGGAATCCGTCGAATTTAACTTGCTGACCATTAATTGCAAAATTAGGAATTTTATCAGTGCCTGAAGTGATATTAGCAATTATCTTGGTACGCAGCATCCTGGCATCTGACATTTGGCTTGCCATTGTACGCTCCCAAATTAGCTTGTATAGCCTTTTCTCATCATCGGTAGCTCCAGCAATTGATTTATTTAGATGTGTAGGGCGCACAGCTTCATGTGCCTCTTGAGCATTTTTATTTTTAGTCTTATATTGCCTTGTCTCTAAATAATTTGCTCCGAAATTTTTAAGTATATAATCTTTAGCTTCGGCAATTGCGCTTTGGCTTAGACTTGTGCTATCTGTACGCATGTATGTTATCAGTCCCTTCTCATACAATTTCTGAGCTACACCCATAGTCCTTTTAGGTACAAATCCCAGCCTGCTGCTAGCCGTCTGCTGTAGAGTCGAAGTCGTAAATGGCGCTCTGGGGCTACGCTTTTGCTCACTTACCTCTACATCCAACACTTTCCAAGGATATGCCTGAGCGCTGGCCACAATATGCTCTGCGACTTTTGCCTCCTTTGGCTCTTCTACGCATTCTAATACTATTTTATATTTCTTGCTTTCCTTTATTTTACCAACAGTCTCTACCTCTGCAAATATCTGATAATATTCCTCAGGGATGAAAGCACGGATCTCTCTTTCTCTTTCGCAGATTATCCTTAAGGCTGGCGATTGCACTCTACCGGCGCTTAGCCCATATCTAACTTTCTTCCAAACTATTTGAGACAGATCATAACCCACTAGCCTATCTAGTACTCTACGAGCCTCTTGGGCTTCTTTTAAATTCATATCTATCTCGCGTGGATGCTTTAGTGCCTCACGTATTGCTGACTCGGTGATCTCATTATATGTAACTCTAACTGCGGTATCCAACTTTAATTCATCCTTTAAGTGCCAACTAATAGCCTCGCCTTCTCTGTCGGGGTCAGTTGCCAATATTATTTCATTTGCCTTTTTAGACAGGTCTCTTAGCTCTTTAAGTACTCCAAGCTTTTTAGGGTCCACTTCATAATGTGGCTTGAATCCATTTTCAATTTCTATAGCTTTCTTATTCGATTTAGGAAGGTCACGTACATGTCCAACACTTGCCCTTACAGTGTATTCACCACCGAGGTACTTTTCTATCATTTTAGCTTTGGTCGGACTTTCTACAATTAGTAATTTCATAACAATTGAATATTATAATACTACATATTGGCTATTTTGCAAATTTATTCCTATCTATAGACTATATAGCTATAATATAATACACAGAATAAGAATCCAAACACAATACACCACCGTGCTATTCAGCACTGGGGCGTATATGCGTTTGGAAATTGATAATTAATTTAGGATGCCATGCTTGGGAATACACTTCAAAAGATTCTCCATAAGAGGCACATGGTGCAAGCAAACTTTCTCCAATATTGAAGCATCGAGCAAAACCCAAGCGAGCGATGACAGGTCATCGTCCGCAGCTGGCTGACCCTGCCAGTCAACAGCAAGCATGAGGCTTGTCATAATCTTATGCGTGCTGCCTCTATATCTATAGTCATCCACAAGATGACTGGAAATATATTTGAAGCTGCTACATTTGAGACCTGTCTCTTCAAATAGCTCCCTTTGTGCTGCTACTTCGTATGAATAGTCACATGCGTCCACATGTCCTCCGGGGAACATATATTTATCCCCATAAGAGGACTTCTGCCCCATCAGCACGTATACCTTGCCTTCCTTATCGTTTCTAATAACGGCAATATCAACCGTAGGAATAATGCAAGGATACATTTGCTGGTGGGCATACGCAACCCCCTCCCTAAACTCAATTGACATTGAATCGGGATCAGTACATGCAAGGCTGCGCCTCTGTGCCGTACCAGAAGTATTTAACACTTCGTCGACAACAACATGTTTACTATACTGACCGCAATACTGAGCCAAGAAAGAATCTCGAGACCCATAAAGCGAAACATCATAGTCCGTGATTCCGGCCTTTGCGAGCGCTGATTGCAGTACACAGTCAAAGTCTTTGGACCAAGCCAAATGATCTATTGGACTATCACTTAGCTCTATTACTAAGAAAATTTTGCTTTTGTACTTGGCTTCTGAACTAAGTCCCTTATACCAATTTAAAAGCATTGATTCTCTAACTTTAAAACTAAACGGATTGCGGGCGCAAGGCTGCGCCTTGCGCCCGCCAAGCAAAACCACAATAATGTCGTTTTGCTCTATTGCTGTACAAAGCAAATGCTCGTGCCCAACAGTTAATGATGGGACTTGGAATCTGGCTGAAATTGCAGCCACTTTCATCGTACTCATAACTTTACCTTTCATTAAACCAAAACACGAGATGCTATATGGCCCTCAGATCCAAAAACCCTTAAATACCTTTCGACTTCCTGTTTTGGACCCATTGCCTTTTCTGGATTATTCGACAATTTAACACATGGCCGGCCGTCAGCTTCGACAGCTTTGACAACCATAGAAAATGGCCGCATATTTTCATTGCCTAGAACTGTGCCAGCAAAATTGTTAGTAAGCATAGTACCCCAACCGAATGGAACAATGTGCCGACCTTGATATTTGTTAGACAGCCTTACAATATCAGAGTAAGTTAGCCCATCAGAGAAAATAGTAACCTTCTCCTCTGGATTAATACCTCTACTTTGATACCAATTCATACATCGATCTGCTTCAGCTATTGGGTCGCCCGAGTCCTGCCTTTGCCCGCGCCAAGTACTAAGCCAATCAGGTGCATTCCGAAAGAATTGAGCCGAACCAAATGTATCAGGCAGAAATATGCGGAGCCCGGGCCCATACACATCTTGCCATTTCATTAAGACATCATACTGCGAATTGCGAAGCTCTTCATCCGAGCCTGCAAGAGCGCCGGCTACCATAGTCCTCTCATGCGCGTCAGTACCGATTGGATCCAAATCTTGATTGAATGCAAGATAAGTATTAGAAGTGCCAGTAAATCTGTCACCCAGAATACGCTTGGCGGTTATGATTGCGTGGCGCTGCCAAGCAAAACTATGACGACGCCTAGTACCAAAGTCGGCAATCCTTGCGCTAGAGTTATCCCGTATATGCATCAATTCGGATTCAAGCCTATGATTCGCAACTACATACATATCATGTATGTCTGCTTCTGTCATACTTCTCATTAGACCTCTGTAGTAGAGCTCAGAGATAATAGACATCGCAATTGTCTCCCAATATGTCACACTAGACCAAGAGCCTGTGAATGTAATTTCGACAACCCCATCTGCTTTAGTTATGCAATATGTTGGAAGGCGCAAGCCCTTAAGGAAATCTAAGTAGCTTTCGCTAAACATGTTCTGCTGATACAAGTTCATACCTCGTAGGTAATATTGATCAGTTTTTCTAAAGGACAACCCCATGGCGTAATCAAAAGCCGACTTCAGCTCTTCCAAATTAACATACTGGAAAAGCTTTACTGATGTGTCACGAACTTTTAATTTGAACGTAACTTCATTCTCGGGATTGTACTTGTGAATGACTTGTCCCATAGTAAACTTGTAGAAGTCCAGGTCAAGCAAGCTACGAACAGGCGCAACGAAAACTTTAGACCGTGAAGCACTAAAGGCATCATTAGCAATATCGTGGACACGCGTGTTTTTGTCTTTTGCGTTCATGATTTCTCCTAAATAAATTGTAAAAGAGCAGCAAACTTAACATTAAATAGCTATACACTATTCAATGTTAAGGTATCATCTGTAAGGAATTTCTGCTTGAGATTATAATAATTATCTGTATAGTGCGCAGCGGCTATTACATCTCTTCTGTCGAATCCAAAAGCTCTGCGAGATGTTATAAGTACAGGAGGTAGTTGCACACGCTTGAATTCCATATTGTAATTATTCCAAGCCCATTCTAGATCCTTAATAAAATCAATTTTATTCTTAAAATAATTCGTCATAGAATTTCTATCTAATCCTACCTTCTCTTCAAACGTACCACCGATAATTTCTTGTAATACTTTTTCTACATCCCATCGATATTCGCAAAATGCACGCAATAGTTTATCATGATATTCGTACTGTATTGGATCGCCCTTGCCTTCATCTACATTTTGATCCTCGGATAGCTCTGCGCTCGGTATAATATTAATAATACCACTAGGAATAGCTTCAAACCCCTTTACTTTATTAAAATATTTGGCAAGTTCATATATCTGCCCTTTCCACAAATCACCTAGTATGGCTGCTGCTCCGGCGGCATCCCCGTACAATGTAAAATAGTTAAGCGAGCCTTCTGTTTTGTTGCCATTATTCGTAAATACTCCACCATAATAAGATGAAATTGCTGCTAGCTCTGCACCTCTTATCCTTGCTTGTATATTCTCTTTGGTTAGCATGCTTATGTTTTTTAGACCTAAATTCTCCAACATTTTTACTTGCTCTTCGTATAGTAACTGTATTGGTAAAACCTTGTATTCAATACCCAGGTTCTCTGCGCACAGCTTTGCTAAATCTTGAGTCGTATTGGAATTATAAATTGTTGGCATATTAACAGCTAATAGCTTTTTGGGGCCTACCGCTTCTGATATAATTGCTGCCGCGATGGCTGAGTCTATGCCTCCTGACATCCCAATAACAACCTTCTTAAACGGTGAATAAAACTCCCTTGCAGCCGACAAGATTGACCCGTATAATTCCGATATGTTATCCTCTCTTTCACTATTTGATAATTCAGTATTTACTAAATCGTTGATAAAGTCATATTCAAAAATTCCATATTCTTCTACATTTCTATTTAGTCTAAAAACGAACTCACCTTTTTTATTTACAAAAGTTGACTCCCCATCGAACCATATTAAATTTTTACCATTATTCTGCAGACCTACACAATTTACATACAAAATTGGGGCGCCTATTACGCCGGCTCTTTTCCGAAGCATATTCTCCCTGGCATGCCATTTACCCAAAGTCCAAGGCGAAGCAGACAGGTCTACAAGCATATCGACATTTCTACTTTTATAGATCTCAGATATTTTAATATTATATTCATCTTCCCATATGTCTTCGCAAATTGCTAATGCCAAGCTATATTCTTTATCTTTTATATTTAGTATGAAAGGCTGGTAGAATTCATCTAGACTCAAATTCATCTCTAAAGCTAACTTGTACCCTGGATAAAAGTGCCTAGCATCATCAAATATTCTATACTTTGGAAGATTAGTCTTGGGGATGTATCCTTCTAATATACCATTACTTACCCACTTACAATTCTGTGCTATTAGTGCGGCATTATATTTACGAAGTCTTCCATCTTCATTTATATGGTTAGCATCTGACACTATAGAACCCCACACTACTACTATATTGTCTGTATTATCTTTTATAACATTATTTGCTCTTTGAATGTCAGCAATAAAGTTATCATATTCGTATCTATCACCCAAGACATATCCTGATACACACAATTCAGGAAGTACTAAAATATCTACACCTCTATCTTTTGCCTCCGCAACCGCCACTAGAATATTTTTCAAATTATGATTAATATCCATTGGGACTTGCTTTATTTGTGCTATTTCTATTTTAAGTTTTTTCATTGTGATTTGACTTTAAAAGTTTACAAATAATTCTATTTATAAGCTTTATAAAGCGGGTAAAGGTAGTCATTGACTAACCCTTACCCTTATAATGCAACTGCTACTAAGCAGCTTTAATTAGTGAAGCCAGCCGCCTGACTGAATGACTTCGCGGATTGCGAAGCTCTCACAGCTGACTGAGACACCACCGCGAACGCACGCCGTATTTCCGTTTCAGAATTCCCCGGAGTAAGTATCCATTCATTCAGGATACCCATTTCGGAGAAAACGTGTCGGAAGTCGGTCTGGCCATCGCTGATACCCATACCAATAACGATATGAGATTCGGTCAACAGCATGTCTTTGACCACCTTTGCTACATCAGCTGCGCTGTGCTGCTGCGAATGTACATCAGCACCATCACTGATAACAACAGTAACAGCTCGACAAGCGACACCACCACCAACGAACTCCTGGCGCTTAGCAATCACTTGACCGCATGTCACGACTGACTGATCGTACAGAGGTGTGCCACCGCTAGGGTTGTAGTTCGAGGTGTCCAAAGCAGGCATATTCTCTAGAGACATATATGGTACTAGAACAGTACCATTTAGATAGCGTACAGATATCAGCACACTGTCTGACTGTTTTGATTTCATGAGCGCATCTCTAATATGGTTTACCCCGTCTCGCATGGTCTGGCTATTGCCGGCCATGCGGATGGATCCAGAGTCATCCACAAGCAGTGTCACGAGAGTGACCTCGCTTGAGGCCACATCGTCGATAGATACCCCCAACCCTGCCTGGATTTGCTCACCAAGATCAGAGATATTCAGCACTGCAGCTGCTCCTGATCCAATATCACCACCAGCTTGCGCGCCTGAGAAAAGTGAAGAAACGTTCTGTGACATAATACACCTACCTTTCAATTCAAATTGATATCTGTGGCGGGCGGGATTGCCCGCCACAGACTTTGCAACAGTGGCTATTGCCACTTAGACATCGAATCCGTAGAGGACACGATTCGCATGCCTGCGGAAGCGTATCGGTCAAAGGCTTTTTCGGCTTCATCAGTAAAGTCGACAACACCAGGGACCACCACTGCAGACGTGCAATCACGCAAGACATAGACCTTCTGCGCAAGCGCTGGGTCCTTCATTTGAATCTCGCCCAGGAGATCATCGATTGATGACTTCACACAGTGACTAGATGCTTGTCCTGCGACGATGACGGCGTCATAGTCGAGCAGCATGCGGAGAAACGCCACATTTTTGTGAGCAATGACATCCTTACCATCATAGCGCGTCGTGACCTCAGGCCCGAAGATAGAGTAGTTCTCTGTAAGAGGATTACCACCCTTCACTTGCGGTTGATTCTGAGAGTTTCGCACATAGCTGTGGAACATACGGGCTTCCTGCACCACACCAACGAGAGTGTGACCGAGGGAGCCAAGAACGCAGTGCTCCGGCCAGATATATAGCATGTACTTGCCTTTCCGAGCGAGCTCGACAGTATAGTACTCTGCCTGTTTCTGAAGTTCCATGTAGGCATTGTGATTGCCCATCACATCGCGCGTGATCGCAGGGTTCACCGAGGCGCGGAGTCCCGATGGTTTTCCACCACGGATTACCTGCATGTTGCCATCGATGACATCATGAGGCTGGAGCGTATGACCATCCTGATCGATCCAAAAACTCGGTGTGAAGATCTGGAAAGCCATATGAGTATCCATCGTTGGGATGATGCTCGTAAGAGATCCCATCTCGCGATAGATAAATTCAGCAATGCGACGACTATCATCGATAGCCCCCGTTCCAGAGCGACCGCCGACATAAAGCGTCCCGCCGCTCATTTGAACGCCGTTCGCGTCAAATTCAGGGGGGATACAGAAGTCGCGCTGCACATCAATGAGCAAGAGTGCCACTCGCTTGCGATCTGTCGCAGCGGCCTTGATACCAGCAGATTTGCGATAGTCAGGAGCCGCTTCGACGAGAGTACGCAAGTTAGGGTCATAGGACCACTTACCAGCATTTGCGGGGTTATAGAAATTCGGATTCATAATTGACAACCTTTCGAATTAATCAAAGTAACAAAGAAAAAGTCATTTCATAC
Source organism: Minisyncoccota bacterium (assembly GCA_035905815.1). Taxonomy (GTDB): domain Bacteria; phylum Patescibacteriota; class Minisyncoccia; order Phycocordibacterales; family UBA5272; genus JAMIGE01. The sequence continues at coordinate 20,479 of JAMIGE010000008.1, forward strand.
GTAGTCGCCAAATCCTTGAGGAAGAGACAACATAGACACCATCACGACCAAAGAGTAATCTAGACCCCTCATCTACGAATTTGTTTGTATCTGAGAAAATCTTTGTAATACCCAGACTCGCCCCATCAAACTCTACACGCACAATCCCATCGTCCGTAGGAGCAAATAATTGCTTTCCGAATGCGCATTTGCCGTGTATAGTAGATAGCCAAGATCCATCATTTGATAGCGCCTCAACTTGAGCCAAAACTTTTCCATATTGATTAATCATATAGCAACGATTAAGTCGCAACGGCCCATCTTGAATGCTCAAGAAGAACCAAACATGATCATCAGACAGAACAGTCGTGGCATCAATTACGTTTCCCGAGATTCTCCCGAGATCCACTTCTATACCTAGATTACTACCATCGGTACGAAGCACGCGTGCAATAGTAATGCCTCCTGCTTGCGCATAGACGAAACCTAGCACTTCCCCAACCCAAAGCATTGTCTGAGATGGCAATACACTGCCTAACAATGATGGATAGTCAAAACTCTCTAACGAGTATCGCTTTATGCCACCACTGCTGACTATGTACAAGAATTCAAAATTAGAATCCACTACAGTATGTTTGCCTCGGAACAAATCCGTAGTCAAACGACTAGCGCCCTTACCAGGACGAAGTGCAACAACTTCACCATCACGCGCAAAAATGGTAGCATCTCCTAATATACGCAAGCGCATCTTAGAATCATGTTTGCCATCTAGCACCTTACTACCATCCTCGCGGTAATATGCACCAGCCTCATTATAGATATATTTAATTTCTCCATTTTGAATTGTTGCATATGTTATGCTGCCGCTAGTCTCTCTAACTTTCAAAGCTTCCACCTTGCTAGTTATCACCTCCTTCGTCATTATAGGAGAAACAGGTTGGCAATCAGGGCAAGTATTCCTTGCGTGTACCTTCTTGCATGCCGGACACGTCGTAAAGCGTAGCCCTGCCAGCAATGAACTAGGGGGCTCGTCACGTCTATCTCGCTCAAACACAGCATGGAATTGATCCAAGATCGTGTCTGGCAAAATTGAGTAATGTAAGGCTGGGCGTGGGTATCGCACCTCCGAAGAGAAAACAGTTACCCTGCCTTGCACACGTTGCCAGTCATTTAGCTTGCTAGCTATCACGGATGGCGCATGTATGCCCCCATATGGCCCCACGTAAAGCAAAGCCTGCATAAGCATCACATGATAGGCATACCAGTCTGAGCCGATATTATGCGGCCGTATGAGTTGGGCAGCCCGAGCATGAGGGTCACAATGTAGCGGATCGACAAACTTCGCCGTAAATACTCGCGACAAGAATTTGCCAAATTGCATACTGTCAGCATCTACAAAAGATATATTCATAGACTGATCTACTAACACGTTAAGGTCATTAAAGTCTCCAATGACCACACCAGCATTATGTATATCAGATACCGTAGAACGCAGACTTGTGAACAACTTAGTGATATTACTATGGCTTATGTTGTGGGCATCACGATACTTTCGCTCTCCATACCTTAAGAGGACTTCCGTATTCGTAAGATACCTCATAGTGTATCCCACAATGTTTTTGCCACTTAAATCGAAAGCGAGACTAGTCGGCCCCACCACCTCTTTGGGAAGTCTCTTAGGCCATGAAGCGAGTTTTGTTTGATGTTCAAATATTCGCTCCGCAGCTGCCTTTGCTGCATATGTATCGCTGGCAAAATCAGGATGCTTTGGCGATTTAAAAACCTTAACAACCTCACCTTGACCTATGTCATATACCTCTGCCTCTCCACCACTACCAATCATCTTGGCAGGCATTAGCCGAAGTCGATTACCACGAATGACTATATCCACACATCCTCCTTACAAAGGTTGTTTGCGTAGCAGAATAACTGTTATGTCATCCTTTAACGGCCCAGGTCGCAAAATACCATCTTGTATCTTCTCTACATTCTTAAGTGCCAGCTTGCGCCTTAGCGAGTCAGGATTACTAAAAACTAGATCTGAAGCAAGCCATTCTTTTAGATCTGCTTCCAAATCTGGCAAATAATCTACTCCATCAGTCCCAATTGCAATAGTGCAAATGTCCTGATCTTCATATTCGGCAACCACAAACTGCGGTGAGGATTGGCCCAAGATACCATATGATATATATGGCGGCGCATTGTCTTTGAAGGGCCCAAGTTTATTGGCAGACCCATTGATCGACACCATACCATCACCGCAGGAGAATAAGAACACCTTATCCCCCACAGCAAGCACTCCTACCAAAGTAAATAAAAAATAATTCTCTACCACCTCGGAGAGGCTCACGCCCATTGCCTGAGCCATTACTGACACCTGCGCAAGCAACTGTACTCTAACCCTGTCCCAATTTGGAACCACATTACGTACTGCCAAGCCTTTTAATATCTGACCCAGAATACGTACAGCAATCTTGGACCCCACTTCACTGCATAGACCAGACCCGCAGCCATCAGACACAATTGCGACGGCATACGAATCCCCAGAGTCAAAATAATATGCATCATGGTTATTTGTCCAGACAGGAACACCTGGCATTGTGTGATCAGACCCCGGTATACTCCCGCCCGCGATTTGCCACTTATAAGCACTATCCATTTCTTTCACTTTCTATATTTTAAAACTCAAAGAGCAAAGCCATACATTAACATTTTTACCTGTATTTGTAAAGCTTTGTCATTATCGGCACGATTAGCTTGTTTAATGACTATGTGTATAGTATACACTATATATTTTAAAAATGCAAGCTTGTTTCTAGTGCTGTAATTCTGGGCTTATTTCTCTAATACAATTACTGTGTTGGTATCTGGATATTTGATGCTTTCTAATGTATTAGGGTCTAGTATTTGCACCCTGCCTATATATCTATTATTCAGTATCCATTCACTTAAATATGACTTAATAGTGACAATTTTAAAATCATTATCTAGTGCTAATCTATTCCAATCGTCCAGACTGAAATGACAGAATTCCTCACACATTTCACTATTCCAATTATTGTGATAGTCCTTATGCAATAGATACTCTGCTAACAACTTCATTCGCATTTTAAAATATGTCTTACCATTAATTGTGACTTCTTCGTATTTGTCATCATCACGCAAATGCTTGAAGTCCTTTGTGAACTTTACAAAATTAGCATCGCCTCCATCTTCTAAATTAGATAGTAGCACTACCCTATCTTTGTCTGCGGGACCGATTACATCTCTGATTATTATCCTGCCTCCAGGCATGAGCTGGGAATACTTTTGGCGTAGATAGCTGTTTACTGACTCATGCTTTTGATTATATGACCATATCTCATGCATAGTAGAATTGCATATAAAAGTACTTACGCTGTTATTCTTAAAGTTATTATAAAGTAAATTTGCTTGTAGTATTGTTACAAAGCTATTGCCATATATACCTCGTCTTATGTTTTCATTTGCTCTTGCTATGAAATCATTAGAGATGTCCACGCCTATCAGATCAGAGTCTGGATAATCCTTACTAATAGGGGCAAATAGCATGGCATCCGCGCATCCTTCATCCACTATTTTACCATCTATAATATAATTTTTGATGTCATCATACTTCACTTTAATAATAGCTGCATTAGACATGTCACTAGTATACACATTGTAATCACGATGATCAGTCAGACTGCCTGTTTCTTTTAAGATTTGGTCTTGCCATATATTTGCCACGGATTTTAATATCTCGGGCCGATTATCGAGTACGTATTTACTGCTAGCCGATATATTCTTATTAAAATAATCTACATTATTATTTTGAATAAGCTCTTTAAATAGCTCCAAATGCCCTACCGAGTTACTATAATGTACTATGAATCCAGACTTTTCAAATGTACCCTTTATTCCTAGTCCAAAAGCCAACACTTCAGTATTCTGAGCATCCAGCTCCAAAGCCGTAGCCAGCTCTATATGCATAGCCACTTTATGTACAAAGCCATCCCCAGATCTATAATGTGGAATATTTACAATTGTAAAACTAAATTCAAAATCTTTACGTAAATCATGTATCAGTGCATCTATAAAATTAACCCTAGTTATTAGATCCACTGGTGAATATTTACAATTATTTAAATTATAACTAGTAATTGCAAATATGACCTTGTCGAACTTGTTATGCTTTAGTATATCAAGGAGTGTGTCCACTTGCTCGCGACTGTGTATAATGTGTCTGGATGGTATTAGTAATATTTTCATATTATTTATATTGTACTGGAATTATTCACCCTTATTAATCTCATTATATACTTAGACTCTTGTATATATAATCTATCCCCTACCCCGACCTCTGTTATCATGTCTTGATTATCTGCAAATACAATACCAGGACCTCGCGTAATTTCTATTTCAATTTGCCTGTCGCTAGACAGCACCACATGATCTGCCTGCTCGGTAGAATTGTTAAAGGCAAGCCCAATTCCAACTTCAAAATAACTATCAGTTATAGACCTATAATACCCCGTAGACCCCAGCGGATTACACACAATAACACCGTCACCGATAAGCTCATGGTGCAGCCCTTCGCCATCAATATATACATTATACCTTACTGCGCTCCGTGGATCCTGATTATGCAGAGTTATTTCCATTGCACCAATTAATGTCTGATCATTGTTAATACGGCATTCTATTTTATTATATTCTCTTATAAAGTAATTACCACTTGCGAATTCACTAATCACTTCTTCGTTTGCTTTGTTTTGGGCTAGCTTTCCAATCTTTGTATTTTTAAGGAATAGCTTGGGTACGCCTTGATATGCATACTCGCTACGCAGCAGCGTGCCGTCACCACCATAGCTAATCACAAAGTCAGGATACTCAGTATCTATTTCAAAGCCAAGAGACAGGAATACACTTTCTACTTCCTCGCCATTATCTCCGTATACGCAAAATGTTTTCATTTAAAATATATTAATTGTCTCTACTTTCTTGCTATTAAATTTGTACATCATAGCAGGCCTCATTCTACCTTCTTTTAAATATTCACCTGTTTCTGATATTATACCCAGACTATCAATCTTCTTTCTAAAATTTCTTTTATCTATTTCTTTACCTAATACCACTTCGTACATTTTCTGCAATTGTGAATAAGTAAAAGCTTTAGGTATTAAACTCTGAATTATTGTCGTGTATTCCACTCTACTACGCAGCCTTTCTACAGCAGTTGCCAGTATATCACTGTGATCATATGCCAAAGTCTTTACTCTTTTAATACTATTGAACCCCTCCGTAGCTTCACCCTTATACAATGCCAAATATGATACTGACACCACCCTGCTTCTCGCGTCCCGATCCACGCCCGAGAAGGTATATAACTGCTCTGAATACATTTTACTACTTTCTAAATTAGTTTTACTTTTTATGACTCTCTCAAATGTATCCTGTGCTGACTCATTTAAAAGTATAAGAGCTCCAGGAAGACATTTCATCCCTTTGTATTTATCGTTTTCCACATCAGACAAGTACACACATAATTCATTGTCTATTATTTTAAATATACATATGTCTGTGGCTACTAACGCACTAGGTAATGGTGTATATGACATATATTATGAATTACCACCAACTATTAGTGAGTGCTTACTACGGTCAAAACTACTTATGGTTTCTTTCATATTAATATTATATCATCATAATAGAGAGCAGTAAAACATCTTTATACTTTTTGTAAAATAAAATGCAGATACTTTTTACTGTCCAATACCATCTCCTCAAAATAATTAATTTTAAATCCCTCTATGCTGAAGATCTTCTCAATTTCACTTTTATTGTAAAAGCTGAACCAGCGTAGCAGATCAGGTCCGGCGCTATTTCTATACCCTTCATAGTCACCTTCAATTAACCCCAGGGCTAGCACTCCGTCAGGGCACAATACTCTTCTAATTTCTTGCACTACTTTTACAATTTCAGCTTTAGGACTGTGCAATATAGATGTATACGCCCACACTCCATCGAAAGTAACGTCATTATATGGGATGACATGATAATCAGCACAGGTGGCTGCCAGCCCTTTAGATTTGCAGATCTGCACCATAGCATCTGACGCGTCTAGGCACAATACGTCCTTACCATTATTGCTTAGTATTATAGCGTCCCGTCCCGACCCACAACCAATATCTAGGATTTTAGGTCCGGCAGCGGATACAAATTTCTTAATAAGTTGCGACTCATGCCGCTTCCAAAAGTCTGCGACCTCTCTATCATACTCTGCGGCGATTTGATTGTATGTTTCAATAGTTGTCCTGTCCATGTATTGTAGTAATCATTTAAGGATAGTTATTTAAATTCGCACATTTTATACTTTATACTTTATACTTTATTTTGGCGGTGATTGTGGGTTAAGTACCCATGTGTCGAGACACCGTAAGGGTATTTTAGCATCTTTCTCTAGCTCTAAAATATGTATGTGGGTCGCTATCCAAATGCCAATAAATGCCAAAACTTTGAACACTTGAAAATAAGAGGAATTTGAAGAAAAAGCTTTGAAAACAAGAGAATGTTGGAGAATTCAAGGGGTACACGGCTTTCATTTTTGGCATTTCTAGGTTTGTTGAAGAATATT
>JAMIGE010000009.1:0-6057 GCA_035905815.1 Minisyncoccota bacterium
ATCTGAAATCACAGACTTTTAATTCTATCAGCTCCATATAGTGCAAATTTTAATACATACAAAATAGCGTGGCCGTAGGCCACGCTATTTAACTTTCTAAATCACTAATTCTATATTACTGATCCTGAGATGCGGTATCTAATTGCTTGCGAAGGTCCTCTAGCTCCTCCTGCTCATTAATCGCAATCTGTAGGCAGGCCCGGTCAATATACTGCATGACTGGCTCTACTGCATCTGGCGAGCAGCCGCTTTCACCTATTAGCTTGAGAAGTCCGTCAGCTAGCACCTTTCTCTCCTCATTGGTAATTACTCGGCCGCCAATACTTAGGTCCTGATCACCATATATAACTTCATTCACATTCAGACTTGCAGCCACTTCTGCTATGTTATATGGCTCACTTTTGAAAAATATGTTTTTGATTATACTCATATATTATGGATTGATTACAAAGTTATTCATTTGCTGGGCGCGTATTTGTGCTTGCCTTACCCTTGCTGCCTGCTCTTTTGCATAGGTCTCATTCCCCCAGTTGTAGAAGCTTCTTGCATTTTGCTGGGCGGCATATTGTGATGATCCTGGCTGCACTTGTATCTGATTGATGGGTGATCCTTGATAATAGTTTTGGGCCATATTGCCTACATTTCTATTTTGCGCTATGGCAGCACTAATGTTCAATGCTTGACTAGGTGACGTTAGTGTATATATACCTACGAGCTTCCCAGCCTTACCATTTGAGTCAGGGGCAAAGCATGGCATGTATGCATAGTCCTCAATTTTGCCAGTCAGATTATATGTTTGGCTTAGTGACTTTACGACACTATCTACGAAAGCTTTGCATCCATTTAAGTCCTCGCCCTGAGCTAGTACATATCCATAATTGTTTGGTCCCATGGTAAAGTTCTTCCCAAGCGCTGAACCAAGTCCTGCACGCAACTGATTAGTCTGATCATTACCCAACTTTTGTACCTTTTTAGGAAGTGATGGATTATTGTTGATTGCTGTCCCGATCGCACGCCATAAATCATCGTGATCTTTGATTACGGGATTAGTCTGCGCGGCTGGGGCCTGAGTAATTGTAGTAGGCGCCTGCATCGGTGCTGGCGCAACGTCCACTCTTGGCGCTGTGGTTACATTTGTATTTGCTTGTGGTGCTGGAGGGGTAGCAATTGCAGCAGGGGTCGCTAATCCTGGCGCTAGGTTATGTGGGGATGCGTCTATGTTGTATATTCCTACCAGTCTACCGTCGTCATAGCATGCGATATTCGCAAACGGCACTACGGATTTATCTATTTTATATCCATAATTATTTATTTCGCGACTTAATTTGCTAACAAAAGTTATACATTCACCGGCCGTGCCGCGGTATCCGTATGTCTCGCCCTTTACTGTTATGTTATTGTTAGGGTATAGCTTCTTTAGCTCTACTTCGTATACACGCATTTCCGAATCACTTAGTATACTCACGCTCTTACCATCAAAAGATTTTGGAATACTTGGGTGCGCGATTATATCATTCTTAATTGCACCAAATAGTTTGTCATAGCTATCTAGGTTGTACTTATCCATCGCTGGCTGTGCTGTCACTGGTGCAGCCTGTGGTACTGCTGGGGCTGCTACTACAGCAGGTTGTGTTTGGGGGGCTACTGGTGCTACTGCTGGCTGCGGCGGCACATTCAATACTGGCGCTGCAGGGTTAACTTGTGGCACGGTTGCGGCAGCACTACCAGGCTGTGCAGGCGCAACTGCCTTTGGTGGTGTAGCTGGGGCTGCGGTGGTGGTATTCATTTGATTCTGAGCCCATGTGTATGCGAGCGAAGTCGCTGCTCCTGCCACAGCTGTGCCAGTAATTATGGCTGCAAGTCTACCAGTTTGCCTCAGCCTTTCCCCTCGGATCCTAAGAGCTTCATTCTCTCTTACTGACGCAGCGGCCTCTTGTGCAATATTACCACCTACCCCTAATTGATTAGTGTGTGGACTTGCTGATATATTTGCTGGAGCAGCTATCGGTGCTGCTTGTGGTATCGCAGCAGGTACTGCTAATGAGGCTGCTGCTGGATTACGGGCGATAGCTGATGTATTACCTGCCCTCATCGCGCTGTATGCAGAAGTATACGTTAGTAATAAGCCGCTGATGTTAGACTCCAGCATGCGCTTTAAATCCTCAACTTGTGATAACCTCTGCTCTTTAGTGAGTGATGTGTCAGATAGTATTTCTGTAGATCTAATCACAAAGTAGTCCATAGCCTCCCTTTTAGCCTCTAGATTTCTATCTATATTCTCTCTATTTATTAATTCTCTTGGGTTCGGTTCCATATTTTTATTTGCTTCCTGTTATGCGCTTCCATATTCTCTTTAGTCTTCCGTCCTTAGCTACTCCATTTTTAATTTGGTCGAAGGAGTCAATCTTTGTAAATTTAATCCCCCTTTTAATCATAACCTCAAAAGCTTTATCTACCCGGGCGACATACGGATTACTTTTCTCTTGGTCTTTACACTCCTTAAACTTCTTATTAATAGCTGTTTCTGTATCTGCAAACTTACGACATATATCTAGCGGTACGCGTACTGTGTATATTGTACTGCGTAGTGCATCTAGCCTACCTTTGAACTGGTCATTTAGTTTTATTGCTTGATGCTTCCACCTCATGCGGCCTATTCTGTACTCCTCCCATCTTTGGGCTAATAAAGCCTTCCTATCGCTTGGTAAAGGTGTTTCGTCACTGTCCTCTTCGGGTATTGTTGTCAGGTCTGCTATTACACCAGCATAGACTCTTTCCATGTCTGCGTTCAGCTCATCAAATTTAGATTTCATTTCTGATTCTATTGCCGCTACTTCAGTTTTAAAAGTCTCGATCTTCGCCAGCTGCTCCAGTTCGGCCTTTCTTCCGCCTAATGTAGCTAAATAGTTTTCAATTTGACTGCGCAGCAGATCTCTATCTTTTAATATTGAATTGTCTGGGTCTATCGCCTCTAGACTTGAATAGTCAGAGTCTGTAACTATCATTCTATCTAGTCTTGCTAACTCGTCATTGATTTGATCTGGATTATCAGCTGGTGTTAAGGTTGATGCAGGTTTTGCCATCTTTCTTGTGGCTTCGTCCTTTTGACTGCGCAGCTTGTCAGTGGCTGCTTGTATCTTTTCAAAACGCTCCTTAACTCCTTGCATCCTGTCCTGCTCTCTTCTTATTTCTTGTAGACTCTTTATGATTTCGAGCCTAATGATAGGATTTGTTAATTCTGGTCTTGCTGTCATGTCTTCTATTTTAGCTTGAGCAGTATCTAGTTCTACAATCATAGCGTCCACCCTACTCATACTTCTCTCGCTGCTATTTATAAGCTTTGCCCTGCTAATAGTGTTGTTTATGATACTTTTAATTTCTGCTTTGTATCTGTCCGGCATGCCTCTTTCAATGTCTAGATATCTATTGTCTAGGGTGTTGGACAGCCTGTTCATCTCACTTAGGAATTCATTCTTTGGATCGGCGCTTCGCAAGCGAGAGATAAAATCCCTTACCGTGTCGGAGGCAGCCTCTATACTACCTAATCTCTTGTGTAGATCAGTGGTGCTGCTTCCAAATAATGGTGTTGGCGTTTCCGATATTTTTTTAATTTCTAAATATTCTGGAGATTTAGAAAATCGCTCTACTTCCGCCCCTATCGCAGCAATTTCCGCCTCTTTTGTTCTGGTATCATACTCTATTGCTTCGAGTCCAGATAGTAAGTCTCTTAAGGTTTTTAGATGCGGATTAAGGTCAGCATATATTCTGCCTTCATCTTTCCACTTTTCAATTTGAGTAATAGCCGCTTGTATTGGGCCGCGAGCCTTTGCTGCGTCAGATGGGGTTAGTTTGCCTATATCCATAAGATCCATTAGTTGTCCACCGATTAGTACATAGCCATGGCTAGCATCTATCCATTTCCTTCCGATTAGCGCATCTATGTCTTCTCTGTGCTTGTTAATTTCGTCCACTGTCATTTTTGGCTCGCTTCCAGATACTTCAAATGCCGGCATTTGACCGAATACTGATGTGTGTGCTGGCTCCTCCTCCACACCTGCTCCACCTGTTATGCTATCGGCTTGCTCTGCTCCAACTGCTCCCATTTCTGGTTCATTTTCTGTTGTAGGCCCCACTTCACCCACTGATACCGCTTCTATCGAAGGAGTTTCCATTGCAGGACTTACTGTTCCTGATTCACCCGCTTCTACGCTTTCAGGTATATCTCGGAAAGGATTGCGATCTTCAGTGCCTGTGTCAGCTGGCATCTGATTAGCGCTCGGCTGCTCTATGCTGGACTCTACGTCGTCTGTAGTTGTGGTGTCTGTGCTCATTAGTCCTGATTGCACTTGTTCTCTTGTTAGTATCGCACCAGAATATGTTTTGTACATCTCTTGTCCGCCTTCGTATGTCACATCACCAGTTAGTGTATATATGATTGGTATGCCAGCATCACTTTGCAGCCGCACCTCCCTATTGGTGATATCTTTTATAGGGTCGAATTTAGCTTCGGTGGCGAGAACTGCTTCTGGAGAGTTTTTGGCTGCAGCAGGGGCGGGCATTGGCACTGCTTCAAAGTTATACATTGTCTGCTGCTTTGCAACGTTTAGCATATTTTCTGCTACCAGGTTTGGATTTTTTTCATAGTCAGAAATTACTCCGCTCAGGTGTTTGATGTATTCTACAAATGAATACTTGAAAAGGTCTTTTACTTCTTTAGGGGTCATGCGGACATTTTGACCTGCGCGTATCTTCTGTAGCTTGAGCGCCCTGTTCGCGTTTAGGTCAAAAGAATAAAGGCTATTTTGGTTAGCTGTAGTACGATCGAATCCGCTCTGTAAAAGTCTACTATCCTGTAGCATTACATATGTACAAAAGTCCTCTAGATTATTTATTATATATTCTTTACCATCCAGATCAAATCTGAATTCCATATTTGCAGTTGGCTGCTTTGTAAGATTGACTAGCTGATCGTATATAGGATTAGTTATAGTCCTTTCGACAGATTGTGGCTCGGTGATTGTTGTATACTCCCCATCTATAACATTTGTGTTTATCCCCAGCTCTACCGCCTGCGGCTCAGATGCTCCTACACCACCCTCAAGTCCGTCATCATTACCGTCGCCATTGTTTGCCCATCCGGCAGCCTTCTCTGCTAGCGGTATATCATCTAGACCCACACCTTCCCCACTAGGCATTTTCCATTCACCTGCCGACCAGTCCTCTCCCTCCTTTGGAGGGTCTATGTTGCTTAATTCTAATTTACCTATACCTAAATCATTTTGCTGCTTATAGGCAGAAAGGAATGCTGTTATTTTTGGCAAATTATTAATTCTCCACTGTTTCATTTCTTCATTTGAGTCAAATTGCTCCGCGAACCTTTTGTTGTTAGAGTAAGAGCCGGTGAAAATATTTAATAAATTCTCAAGTTCCGAGACATCTTTAGAAGAGACACCCTCTTGCTCTCTGCTTATATTATCAAAGAGATTTGCCAGATCGGTGAAAGACTGAAATGCTTTTTGTGATTCATTTGTTTCTTCGCCCTCTGCTTCAATTTTTTCTGTAAGCTTAAGCCTTAATTCAGTAATCTGCTTCTGACCTTCGTCATTTAAAGCCTTAAGAGAGGAGATCTCCTTTTCAAGTTGCTCTTTTAACCTTTTTTCTACACCATTCATATGTGACTGCAAATATGACAATTCTGTTGTTAGTAGCGTTTGTATTCTACTGCTTTCCCTTGTGGCTTCTCCAATTGCTATGTTCAGCTTATCAATGGTTACGTCTCGGCTCCTCAAGACTTGTCCATGTTCTGTATGTGTTAGCTTTAAATGTTCAAGTTCTTTTTGAATCTCGCTAACCCTAAGATCTAATGCCTCTATTTTAGGGACTGGCTTAACCTCTTTTCCTACTTTGATTGCTTGCTGAACCATTGCAACTTGCTGATCCATTGCAATTGGAGTTGCGTCTGAGACGACTCTTGGTGATTCTGCTTTGCTGTCAGGGGCTTGCTGCTCTGTCTTAGTGTTTAGCTTTTTGAGGGCTGACTCTGCTCTCTCTGCTAAT
>JAMIGE010000010.1:0-4957 GCA_035905815.1 Minisyncoccota bacterium
AGACCACCTCGCCGAGGTAAACCGTGTCGATCGGACTTTCGTCCGCGATCCGGGCGTAGAAATCGCGCTTGGTATCGGCATCCCAATGAAACAGGATCGGCCCGAGAGTAAGCTTGGGAGGCATTGCGTTATCGCCACTTCTTGGTTGCGAACGCACCTTGGGTCTGTTTCTGACCACAGCATCGCTGCATGCCGAGGTTGTACTACTCATACTTGGAGTGAACAATATAGACTATGACGCGCAGGCTGTGCGTGGTTCACTAATCAGTGGAGGTATATCAGAATCCAGTGTTGACCAAGTTCTTAAAGATATTAAAACTTATATCATACCCAAAATACAGAAAGAGGTGGAAAAAGTAGAGATTAAAAGCATTGTACCTAGGGAGGGCAGCGGCGTCACCACTTTTAGTAATGCAAAGCTTTCTAAAACAACCCTAGAAACTCTCTCTAAAATTACCACCACTCCAATGATAACAGCAGAAGCCCCCGCCACCAAAGAGGCCAAAAGACTCGACCCATACAGAGAAGGCATGGTATAATAAATATATGCAATTCAAAGTACCGCAGTTTATAGATATAGAAGATAAAATATTCGGGCCGCTAACATGGAAGCAATTCGCATATACACTTGGTGGTGTGGGCGTAGTATACTTAATATTTAAAGCTATTCCAAGCACAATAATTGCTGGTATAGTCTCTGTCCCAGTTGGTGGATTCTTCTTGGCTCTGGCATTCTTCAAATATAATAACAAGAATTTTATTGATCTACTTCAGGATGCTGTCTCTTATATATTAGGAAATAGAGTATATACCTGGCAAAAGTCAGACGAGCAAAGCCGCGACGAACTAATTAGCTCTGCAGGATCAATTAACACCTCTATAGCCAGCGCTGCAGCAGAGATCAAGCTTGGCAAAAGCAACATAGATGCCAAGATACTTAACCTAGAGAATACTGGCAACGCCGCAGGTAGTGCAGAAGAATCAGAAAGATTATAATCCTTGGTTGTAATTATATAAGGTGATATAATATATTCATGATAGGAGCGCGCAGCCAAGAATTCATACCAATATCTAACATTCGTGATGGAGTGGTGATATTAAATAATGGCGAATACAGAGTAGTGCTACTAACTAGCTCACAGAACTTAGCACTTAAAAGTGATGATGAGCAGATGGCTATTGTGACGCAGTTCCAAAATTATTTAAACTCGCTCGACTTTCAAACTGAAATACAAATACAATCCAGAAGGCTAGATATCAAAAACTATGTATCATCATTAGAGGCGGCATATAAAGGGGCTGAGAATGACTTACTTAAAATACAAATAACAGAATATATAGACTTTATTAAGAAGTTTACAAGTGAGCAAAATATCATGACTAAAAGGTTTTTTGTAATTATACCTTATACTCCTGCATTAATTGGTAAATCACTACTTAATTTCACTCAAAAAAGTGACGACGAGTTCCCAATGCATAGAGAGCAGATAATGGAGCGGGCGCAAGTAGTAATGCAAGGCCTATCTAGATTTGGAATAAAATCAGCAATACTAGAGAGCGAAGACCTAACAGAGCTTTACTACAAAATATTTAACCCAAGCGGTGGTGATAAGCCAGTAATATAAATGTGTACAAAGTTGAATAGTTCACTGCATAATATGATATAATTGTATTATGAGTCTATTTGATATATTTAAACCCAAAACAGCAGACGAACCAATTAACCCGAACTCCAAATTGGTCACAGATGCCTATAAAGCTTCAAACGCTTCGCTTAAAGACATAATTTCCCCTAGCGCAATTGGGGTTGAATCCCGTAATATGACGATTGGAAATCTGAGAGCCAGAAGCTTCTTTGTGATGAGCTTCCCTAGATATTTAACTGACAACTGGTTCAGTCCAATTGTTAACCTAGATAAAGTTTTTGATGTTGGAATACATATTACACCTCTAGACACAGCAGAAGTGATGAAGCAATTCCAGACCAAGGTAGCTGAAGTAGAATCACAAATAATGATAAAAGAAGAGAAGGGCTTAGTTAGAGACCCTCAACTAGAGACCGCATACGAAGACTTAGAGAATTTAAGAGACGAGCTTATGCAGGCTCAAGAGAAGATGTTTACAGTGGGTATATACCTTACTATATATGGTGGAAGTGATGAGGAGCTAGACAAAGTAGAGAATGAGATTAAGAATATTTTAGAGAGTAAAATTATACAGATAAGACCGACACTATTTCAAGAGGCCGAAGGATTTATAACCTCTCTTCCTTTTGGACTTGATAAAATAAATCAAACAACCAAACTTAACACTCTTCCGCTTTCTTCTATTTTTCCTTTTGTGTCCTTTGACCTAACTTCTGATAAAGGAATTATGTACGGGGTTAATCGCCACAATGGATCACTCATTATATTCGATAGATTTTCTATGGAGAACTATAATTCCATAATATTCGCCAAGTCTGGATCTGGAAAGTCATACGCTACCAAGCTAGAAATATTACGTACTTTAATGTTCGATACTGATGTAATAATAATAGACCCAGAAAGGGAGTATGAATATTTAACAGAGGCAGTAGGTGGCAGATACTTTGATATTTCTTTGGTAAGTGAGCATCATATTAATCCATTTGATTTACCTGCGCCGCGAGAGGATGAATCACCTACTGAAGTTTTAAGATCAAATATTGTAAACCTTGTAGGACTTTTTAGAGTTATGCTTGGAGGCCTTTCTCCAGAAGAGGATGCTATAATAGACAGGGCAATCACAGAGACATACGCGCTTAAAGATATTACCCCTGATGCGGACTTCCGTAATATTACTCCACCACTACTTAGTGATTTTGAGTTGGTATTAGGGGGGATAGATGGTAGTGAAGGTATAAGAGAAAGGCTGGCAAAATATACAACTGGTAGCTGGGCTGGGTTTTTGAATCAGCCAACCAACGTAGATATCAACAAAAAGTGTGTAAGCTTTTCAATACGAGATATGGAGGATGACCTGAAGCCTGTAGCGATGTACCTTATTACGCACTTTATATGGAACTCTGTAAGGAAAGAGCTGAAGAAAAGATTGCTGGTTGTAGACGAGGCTTGGATAATGATGAAGAGCGAGGACACTGCCAGCTTCTTATATGGTCTAGCCAAGCGCGGCCGTAAATACTATTTAGGCCTAGCTACTATCACCCAAGACGTGGGAGACTTTATGCGCAGTCAATATGGTCTACCCATTATCACCAACTCTTCAATTCAGCTACTACTAAAGCAGAGTCCGACAGCTATAGACATGCTGCAGAAGACTTTTAACCTGACCGATGAGGAAAAGTATTTGTTGTTAGAGTGCAATGTGGGCGAGGGTATATTCTTTGCTGGCCAGAAGCATGCTGCTATTAAAATAATTGCCAGCTACACCGAAAATAAAATAGTAACTTCTAACCCTGCAGAGCTTATAGCAAACAGGGCCGAAGAAGAGGCAGAAAATAAATAATTATTATGTTTAAATTAAGAAGTTGGCTAGTAATAATAAAAGCAATTATAATTACAACAGTATTGCTAGTTTGTAATTCTGGGCAACCTCTTGGCAATACGCTTGCACTAGAGAATCAGGGACAGGTAATAATAGAAACTGATCCCGTCGCACCTAAGCCTGGCGACAACATCAAAATTAAAGTTATAAGCTATAGCATGGATGCTGACTTGGCCAATATTATATGGCAAGTGGACGGCAAAACTGTTTTGTCTGGAATTGGTGAATCAATATACAAAACTGTAGTGCCTGATTCTGGAGACACTAAGATAATAACGGTGCAAGTTACGGATACTTTTGGTAATTCATATACATCAACTATTAACCTAGGTACTGTTTCGGTTAACTTAACCGTCGAAAGCGCTGATGGATATGCACCAGCTTGGTACAAAGGTGCGAAGCTTATCGGCGAAGGTAGCAAGGTGGCCATCACTGCTAATCCTGAATTTAAAGTAAAGGGTGGCATAATATCTAATTCAAATTTGTATTATAGTTGGACAGTCAATGATAACCCAATGGATGAGCAAAGCGGAGTAGGTAAAAGCACATTAAATTATATAATCGATCCGGTTTATGGTAATACTAATGTCAGAGTAGTAGTGAAAACTTTAGATGGATCATTATCTGCCTCTGGTGATACAAATATTAATACTGTGAATCCAAGGCTATATATTTACAATTATATGGCAGGATATAATCCGAGGATGGTAAGTAATAACTTTACTATGACAGCAGGCGAACAGTCATTTAGTTTTGAGCCATTCTTTGCTTCGGCATCTAATGCCAAAGATAGTCTTTTAAAATACAACATAACACTTAACGGTATACCAGTGGAGGCAGTAGATAACTCAGTAACTATTCGCGCCAAGTCAGGGTCTTCAGGGAGTGGAACTTTAGATATATCATACGAGCACGTTAAAAAAATAGTACAAAGCGCTAAAAGGAGTATAAATATTAGTTTTAATAATATAAATTAATGAGTTATATATATACAATCGAGTCCGGAGGGTCTACTGCCAACAGTGCAGAGTATTCTACCCTAGCAGAATGTAATGCCGCCCTTAATACTAGAAAGCAGCAGGCGACGTCAAATAATGAGTCCTTTACTTTTGGAGAGTGTAGAGAAAGCTCTTCTTCCATATCCAGCTCACAACCTGGTGGTGATAATAATATATCTGGATCCACAGGCGGATCAGGAGGTAAAGTTTACACCTACCTCGAACCCCTCAGCAGCACTAGTCCTAAGACAGTAGAGATTAGTGAGGCTGGATTTGGTGCTTATCTACAGCTATTAATGACTGTGGGTATATCTGTACTTATAATTATTGGGGTATTTTATTTAATATATGGCGGTATTATGTATATGACCACAGATGTAATACATAATAAGAATAAGGGTAGAGCAATGATTACTAATGCTGTAGTTGGAGTT
>JAMIGE010000011.1:0-4222 GCA_035905815.1 Minisyncoccota bacterium
CTTTTAAAATTATATAGTGTAAGATATACACTATATAAGGAGTTTGTAATAAATAATATAAAAATATGAACATAATTAACTTTCTAGACATAAATAATACATTTTTCACAGTTATTGGATACCAAATGAGCTATATAGAATTTATTGGTACAATATTAAATATTTGGTCCGTGTATTTAGTTTCTAAGAACAAATCACTTAATTGGCCTGTAGGAGTAGTGGCTTCACTTCTGTTTCTTTTTCTATTTTGGCAAATCCAGCTTTATTCAGACTTTTTAGAACAGATATACTATGTAATAACTGGTATTTGGGGTTGGGTGGCATGGACTGTAGGGTCAAGCTCTGACTCGTCCTCAGAGCTAAAAGTTACATCTATGTCTAATAGTAGTAAGTACTTATATGCACTTTTAGTCTTGATACTTACTGCTTGCTTGGGATACTTTATGTCCAATATCAGCAACTTCTTTCCTAAAATACTTATCGAGCCAGCTTCTTATCCGTATCTGGATGCTCTTACTACAGTGCTGAGCTTTGTGGCTACCTATTTCTTAATTATCAAAAAGGTGGAGGCTTGGAGTATTTGGATAGTAGTAGACCTAATTGGCATTTGGCTCTATTTTGTAAAGGACGTTAAATTCCTGTCACTCCTATATGTTGTATTTCTAGTATTGGCAGTGAAGGGATTAATAAATTGGAGAAGTATTATAAGTAGTCAAGTTAAAATATATGAAAAATAATACAAGAGTAATCAAAGGGTTGGTAATTGGGAAATTCTATCCACCACACAAGGGCCACGAATATCTTATCCGTCATGCATCAATGAATTGCGATAGTCTAGTAGTTGTAGTCTGTGATTTGCCAAGTCAGAAGATACCAGCAAGCGTAAGAGTCAGGATGCTTAAGACAATTTTCCCTAAAATTAATATCATATCTGTACCTGATATCGGCAAGGACGAAGACTCATTTGCGTGGGCACAGTACACAAAACAATTTCTTGGATATACACCAGACATAGTATTCACATCCGAGAATTATGGAGATCTCTATTCTAAATATTTAGGGGCTGAGCATGTAAAGCTAGATTTAAATAGATACAAATATCCAATATCAGCCACTAAAATAAGGTCAGATGTCCTGGGTAATATAGAGTGGATAAATAAGAAGACTAGAAAATATTTCATACCCAAAGTTGTAGTTCTGGGTGCAGAATCAACTGGTACCACAACTTTGGCCCGAGACTTGGCTGCTCATTACAAAACATACGATGTATTAGAGTACGGAAGGTTTTATTCTGAGATAAAGTTAAACTCCGAAAAGGAATGGAAATCATCAGAATTTGCTAATATATCCAGAATGCAAAACAATTTGGAGAATAAGTTCATCCAAAATGCAGCTCCTGTACTTATTTGTGATACAAACTCATTCGCCACCGAGCTTTGGCATGAGAGATATATGGGTAAGATGAGCAAATATTTACGCACCATAAGTGAAAGCATGCTTACTCCTGATCTTTATATTCTAACTGGGGACGAAATTCCATTTGTGCAAGATGGTACAAGGGATGGAGAACACATTAGACACACTATGCATTTGAGATTCTTGGAAGAGCTCCAGAGTAGAGGCTATAATTATTTATTAGTCACCGGGTCCAAAGAAGAGCGACTAAGTTTGGCAATTAGCGCAATAGACAAAGTCATAAAGTCAAAGTCTGTTATAGTGTAAAATATTAAAATAAAATAACCTGTTTTGGTGCCCCCAGCAGGATTCGAACCTGCGACCATCTGCTTAAAAGGCAGTTGCTCTACCGACTGAGCTATAGGGGCATATATTTATAATTTCATGGCGCATATTTTGCATCTCTTTTAAATCTTAATCTTAAAAGGGTTGGCCATGTCCAGCCTTCTTGGCGGGCTATGGTAGCATAGCTTGTGCAATAATGCGTGCTGTATATAATAACATAAAAACTAATTATTTTCAATAACAGGGCCATTTGGCCCAACAAATTTCACATCGTCTCTAAGTGGTCCGCCAGTTAGATACCATATTAGCCAGAGTAGCCAGAAGCCAGCGAAAAACATAAAGAAGTATTTCATGCCTATATTATACAATATTACTAATTATAAGCAAAGGCTACTTCTTAAATTATTAAAATAACCTCAGTAAGGTTCAGGTCTATTTCTGGCAGGTGTTGCAAAATACAGTAGTGCGACCAGCGATAATTCCTTTATCCAAAATATTTTTACATGTGAGGCACGCCAATCCAGCCTTGCCGTATACTTTATGAAGTCTCGCGTAATTACCGCGTGATCCGTCAGAGAGTAGGTAGTCAGAGATGGAGGAGCCCCCATGTTTGATGGCAAGTGATAAGATATCTTTGATATTGTTATAGACTCTTTCTATCTCATTAGCGCTTAGTGAGTTTGCAACTCTGCTTGGCATTACAGATGAAGCAAAGCATACTTCGTCTGCATATATGTTGCCACAACCAACCACAACATCCTGGTCCAATAGTACTGATTTTAAGTTCTTGTTCTTGAGCAAGATCTTTTCTTTAAAATACTCTAATGTAAAATTTTTATCCAGTGGCTCGAGTCCCATCTTATGAAAATGCTTTTTCTCTATTGCAGTATCCATGCTCTTATAGTAGAGCACATAGCCAAATTGTCTAGTATCATTATAGTATAATGTGCCATTATCCAATTTGAAAATTATATGGGTATGCTTATTGGGCAGATTATTTTTATATGAGTCTAGTATCGGGTGTCCACCAATAATATTTTTGACCCCTCCCCCCAACCCCCTTCCCACCAGGGAGGGGGAGTATACCAGCTGACCGGTCATTTTAAGATGAATCAAAATTATTGATTCATCGTCCAGCTCTATAATAATATTTTTAGCCCGTCTTTTAATATCTACTATTTTTCTATTCTTTATTTTATTCTTAAATTCAGAAGTTTTCTTTTGGTCGGGCATTCTGATATTACTATTACTGCTTACTATTTTTTCATTACTTACTTCCACTTTCAAAATAGTCTGACCAACAAGTGCCTTTTTAAGACCTAATCTAATTGATTCTACTTCTGGTAATTCTGGCATATTTCCTAGTTTACTGCTGTGCAGAGCCGAACAACTTTTTCAGCTCTTCCTCTGCGACATCACGGTCAGACCACTTTTCCTTTTTATTATTAGCGCGCATTATATATGGGTCGGTACCTTTGCCTGTGACTATAACTGATACATTTTCCTTTTCTTCGGCCATTTTTTTTGCTTTTTGAATTGCTAGCGCTATAGCGTCCCTTCTGTCTGGATTTATGAACAAACTTTCGCCTAAAGATTTAGCATTTATGCCACCTGCAACATCATTCATAATTTCCATCACATCATCATCATACGGGTCTTCGTCTGTCACTATAACAATTTCGCAGCTTCTATCTGCCGCTGCGCCCAGCTGTGGCCTCTTGGCTTTGTCACGACCTCCACCACATGACCCCAGAACACCAATTCTGTATCCTGGATATGCGCTGTATATTTTCTCTAGACTGTCAACAGTGTGGGCATAGTCAATCACAACTTTGAATTTTTGCTCCTCGCATACTTTGACTTCATCGGCACGGCCTGCAATATTTTTTAAATTTTTCACAGCTCTTTTTGCGACATCTTCGTCAATATCTATTTCGCTTGCAAGAGTGAGTGCGAGCTTTGCATTGGCTTTGTTAAAATCGCCAGGCAAGAAAATATCGATATCACTTAGATCAGAAGTATTGATGGTGATATTTTTATCCACTTTGTAATTATGGAATTTTTGCAGATCAGGTTGTACGTCAGTAGTAATAATTACCTTCTTTGCGCCTTCCTTCTTGCTAGAATTCTTTAGCTGAGACGCGATGCGAAGTTTACACTCCAAATATTTTTCATATGACCCATGTGACTCTATATGCTCTGGAGTAATATTGGTCACCAATAGATAGTCGATCGAGACATGCGTATGTCGGAAGAACCTCGCCCCCTCACTTGTCATTTCGATGATTGCATAGTCACACTTGGCAGTTACCGAGTCGTGCAGAAACTTTTGAACAAAAAACCTTCCAGGCATTGTCATTTTGAATAAATTCTTTTTAGTTTCGTCTCCTATTTTGAATCTAATAGTAGAAAGTATAGAGGTTTTATACCCGGCTTCTTCTAGTATCGCATTTACAAATTCTGTCGTAGAAGATTTGCCTTT
>JAMIGE010000012.1:0-43443 GCA_035905815.1 Minisyncoccota bacterium
ACAAACAATTGCTCCTGCTGCAACTACTGCAACACATGCAATCGTAACTACAAAGCCTACAATCGCACTTGCTGCTTCTACACTAACTGGTTTCACAAATGGAACTCAGAAGGTAGGTACATTCACAGTATCAGCTGATGCTGCTGGAGATATCAAGCTAGAGCAGATCCCTGTAAATCTAACAGTTGCTGGTGCTGGAGCTATTACAGCTTCAACAGTAGAGCTACGTGATTCATCAGGATCTACAGTAATTGCTGGTGTTGCTCCTGTAAGTGGTGGCGTTGCAAACTTTGTATTCTCTTCACCTCGCACAATTTCTGCAGGTTCATCTGAGACATACACAGTATACGCTAACTACACAGGTGTAACTGGAAATGCTGGTACACAAAGTACTACATTCCAGCTAGGTGCTGCAGCTAACTTCCTATGGACAGACGTCGCTGGAAGCGCAGTCGGAGTATCTGGTATCACTGGAACTCTAATCAATGGTTACCCAACTAATTCACAGTCAAAGAGTAACTAGTTATCTAGCCAATCTAGGTCTGGTCTAAGTTAAATAACTACTGACAGAATCTAACAAAACCCCCTCGAAAGAGGGGGTTTTGTGTTGTCTGGGTATTTGTAGAAAGCCATACGAAACTTATATATATACTTTAATTTCTAAAGTTGGTATAAGGTGTTGTGAGGCAAAGGAAGCGATTATAGAGTAGTCTATAAAAGTGTATAATCGAATACCAGGCATAGTGTGGTGCTGTAGTCGTGTTTTAGGATTTGACAAATAGAATTATAAATAGTATACTGTCTGTACTAAATACGAAATATATGTCAGCAGTAGTTATTACATTTAAACCTAAAAGCGTCTCAAAGCGCCTTTTGAGTACGCTTAATCCACGTACAAGAGAGGTAATTACTAATCGTTATGGCCTAGATACCAAGGAAAAGAAGACCTTGGAGGCTATTGGTAAAGGCTACGGCATCACACGTGAGCGTGTGCGCCAGATAGAGAATTTTGCACTAGCCACAATACGTAAGAGTGGGGAGTTTAAGAATCATGACCATGTATTTGAGGAGCTAGCCCAGATAGTAAAGGGGCTGGGTGCTATAGTGCCGGAGGATGTACTAATGAAGGCAATTAGCCAGGATGAGGTGGTGCATAATCATATTAACTTTCTAATGACACTTTCTCCAAAGTTCAATAAGCACAAGGAGGATGATAGCTTTAATTCTAGATTCTCTGTTGACCCAGCTATTGCTGATCATGTGCATGACGTACTGAATAATATTGCTAAAAGCATTAATAAGGATGAGCTAGTTAAGGAGGAGGAGATAGTGGCTAGATTCTTAACCGAGTCTGTGCACCTAGCCGATGAGTATAAGAGCAACAAGGATATTATTATGAAGTATCTGAATATTTCTAAAATACTTGGCAAGAATCAATTAGATGAATGGGGTCATACCACATCTTCACAAGTGCGTGCCAGAGGTATCAAGGACTATGCATATCTAGTACTACGCCGCGAAGGCAAGCCTATGCACTTCCGTGATGTAGCTGCAGCAATTAATAAGACATTTAAGAAAGAGGCACATGTAGCGACTTGTCACAACGAGCTGATCAAGGATAAGAGATTCGCATTAGTTGGACGCGGAATGTATGGTCTAGCAGAGTGGGGTCATGTAAGTGGAGTAGTAAAAGATATAGTGAAGAAGATAATCGCGGACAATGGATCACCTATGACCAAGGAAGACATAATAGAAAGAGTAACCAAGATACGTGATGTAAAGGCAAATACAATATTTGTAAATTTACAAAATCCTAAATACTTTAAGAAGACCGTAGATGGCAAATATACTAATCTATAATCCAAACTTTCTTTAGAATAATTAAAATGTAAAAGGCCGCGCGTCGCGCGGCTTTTTACATGTCTGACTATAACATAAATTATATATCTAAGTTACATCATTAATGTGCGAGCGAGTAGCATAGCACCCTGCTTGCTCCAGAGTGCATCAGGGCCTCTTTGGCTTCGTAATAAGTGCTACCGCTAGTGGTGATATCATCTAGTAACAATATATCTTTGCCGGCTATCTCAGCACTCGTGTCGTCGCTGCTGTGACTGCCTAATACTTTGTATATGCCCTTTAGTGCTGCTTTGCGGTCCTCTATGCCGCCAGTTAGATGGGATAGCTTTTTGGTATGTCTAGTGCGTACTAACGCTTCTGAATATGTATGTCTTATACTGCGCGATGATAATAAGCTACTGACATATTTCGCAATGATTGCAGCTTGATTATAGCCGCGCGCTAGCGCGCGGCTACTGTCAGCTGGTATTGGTATTATTATAAAGTCTGTCAGGGTATGTGATTCTATAAAAAGCTGTATGTCCAAATACGCATAGTCCAATATTTTATGGGCCAGAAATGGCTGATTATAATATTTAATATGATGTAGTAGTTTGCGTACATTATAATTCCTATAATTTAGGAAGGCTCTAGATTGGCTGCTACCACTCTCATAGCTTCTGGGTAGGCCTTTAATACACGCTGCGCACAGGTTAGTGTCAGGCTCGTCGCATAATATACATGACTCTGGTAATAGTATGTGATAGGCTTTGGTTATAACACTTTTGATATTGTTTAACATCATATATACTTATCCACATTAATTGCTGCGCTTGGGTACTACTTCAGCTCAATTTATATTATAATACATATATGCTGAACTTTCTACGTGCAAAATCTGTGAATAGGGTAGGTGTCGGGGTGGATATCGGGGCTAGCTCGATCAAGGTTGTAGAGCTGCATAATGATAACGGTGTCATGACTTTGGCAACGTACGGATGTATAGATTTGGCCCCATATGCTGGACTACCTGCCGGGCAAGTTATACGGCTAGGAGAGCAAAAGCTAGGGGAAGCACTACATGATTTGATGGACGCAGCCAAGGTGTCGTCAAAGGATGTATATGTTAATCTGCCACTTTCGGAATGCTTTATAACAACTATCATAGTACCAGACCTAGAAGGTGAAGAGCTGAAGAGCGCAGCGCTGATAGAGTCTAGAAAGTATTTGCCAATGCCAATATCAGAGGTTACAATCAATCATTGGCCTCTGCCGCGTAGTGATAAAATGGAAAAGGGTAAAAGAGAGGTAGGGGTAGTAGCTGTAAAGAATACCCTCCTAGCAGAGTATGCAAATATATTTAAAAATACAAATTTAAATATCAAAGGCTTTGAAGTAGAAATATACTCTGCTAACAGAGGACTTGCTGATGGGTCTAATATTGTGAAGATGTTAGTAATAATAGGGGCTGAGACTACCTCGGTCAGTATTATAGATGGTGGTGTAGTAGTCAGGTCTGCATCTGTATCGAAAGGTGGACAAGGTATTACACTAGGACTTAATAATTATATGCTTTTAAATAATTTCGAGGAGGCAGAGCAGCTGAAGCTTGGCGCTGCTGGCACCAACAAGGAGCTAGAAATCAAAACAGCTTTGGAAAATTTAAGTTATCCACTATTAGAAGAGCTATCTCATATGGTCGAAAGGCTAGAAAGAGGTTATAATAAGAAGGTAGAGAAAATAGAGATAATTGGCGGTGGTGCAATGATG
Source organism: Minisyncoccota bacterium (assembly GCA_035905815.1). Lineage (GTDB taxonomy): Bacteria > Patescibacteriota > Minisyncoccia > Phycocordibacterales > UBA5272 > JAMIGE01. The sequence goes on from JAMIGE010000012.1 coordinate 3,610, forward strand.
ATAGGCATTAAAAGTTTTAGTGAATCAGTACTCAAAAGGCCGTGTGAGATACGCTCAGGGTTTGAGAAAATCAAGATACCAGACTATTTAAAACCACTCCTAGATAAGGAGGGTGTTAGATACAGCATAGCATCCGGACTCGCAATGAAATTTTTTGAAATTTAGAATATGAACGATTATAATAACAACCAAATGCCGACCTTTGTACCTAGTAATGTGTACGAAGAAAGGACAAAGAAAGTTCTGCCAAGTGATTTGGTGCTCAATATCGGTATTATAATACTAGTAATATCTATATTGTCTGCTGGGGGTGTGTACGCATATGGCCGCTATTTAGATAATAAGACAGATCAGCAAATAGCAAGTATTGATAGTAATGCAGCGTACCTTTCTAAATTGAATCTAAAAGCTATACGTACAATCAATGGCCAATCCCAGGCATTGAGCGATATTTTTAACAGCCATGCATATCCGAGTAATATATTTAATCTGCTAGAGTCTAGAACTAATGATCAGGTCACATGGAATAAAATGGATATGACGAAGAAGGATACAGGCACTACAATACTTAACCTTTCTGGTAGTGCTAGTAGTAATGGGGTAATAGTACAGCAGGTCGATGCCTTAAAGTCTGCAACAGATATTGTGAAAGCTGTTACGCTAATCAAGTCTGGTATGAATGATCAAAGCTTGAATATAGACTTTGACTTAGAGGTGCAGCTTAATCCAACTATTAGCGCAAGCTCAATCACCAAATAGTATGAACTTTATCAAAACAAATTTAAAATATATTACAGTATACGGTCTAGCTTTTATAATACTATATGTAGTTGTCTGGCCAATGTGGAGCGGGGGAGGACTGGCTTTATTTTCTTTTGAAACTATTAAGGATAAAGAGGCCAGGAGTGTAACTGCGACTAATGATTTTAATAATGCTGAAACATTAAAACAGAAAGCCGAAGCAATGCAAAAGGCTTATAACTCTTTAGACCCGAGTGCTACTACGACGATAAATCAGGCTGTACCAGTAGACCATGACACTCCTAGACTTATCAATGACTTATCTGACCTGATTTCAAAAGCAAGCAACGGATCCGAAGAGAGCGCTAGGATGTCACAGACTAGATTCGACAAGTATGATCCAAATAGAGAGATCAAAGGCAGCAGCGGTACATTCCAAATCGCGTTCAGCGTTAAAGGGTCGTATAGCACAATCAAAGAAGCTGTTAAAATGCTAGAGACAAATAGGCGCATATTTAACATTACTCAGCTATCCTTGCAGCCAAAGGATAGCTACTTGGAACTATCTATAACAATGAATGCATTTTATCTTAAGGATGGGGATGCTAAATCTGGCTCTGCAGGCGCTGGGGCGGGATCGCTATTAAATAGCCCAGTGATGAAAGAAATAAGCTTGCTAGCTGGTCAAAATGTAGACTTTAATATTATCAAATCTAATATTGAAAAGCTTAACAAAATGTCATACAATCCAGTATTTGTTCCGGCGCAAGGGTCAGCAATAAGGCCAAATCCATTTATCAATAAACAGTAAAATGCAAATTATTAATGAGCTATTAAATCAGGGTGTAATCACAGAGCTGGATATACGTGATATACAGGCTAGTATCATGTCTGATCCTGATATATCAGTAGACAGTCTGTTGATAGCCAAAGGCATATCAGAGGACCAGATAAAGGCGCTACGAGCAAATATACATAGACTTAGAAGTATTAACATTACTGCTATGGATGTAGATGAAAAGGTCAGAGCAATGCTGCCTGATGATTTTGTTACAAAATATAAATCTATGCCTATTTGCCAGGAGTCCGGGGTGCTAGATATTGCAATTGTGGATCCAGAGTATAACAATGCAGTGGATGCGCTGCAGTACTTCTTCGCCGAGCATGGAATTAGTTATAGACTTAATATAATTTCTCAAACTGAATTTGATAATATACATAATGGTGTAGCGGGTAGTATTAATTTAGCGCAGCGTAGTATTGATTCAGCTGCTGCCAGCATTAATAGTAATCAGCAGATCAATCAGACTGGTATACAGAATAATCCAAACCCAAATATTAATAATTTGGTACAAAATGCTAGCCGTAATATGGGGCAGGACTCAGCTACAAAGTCCAAAACTGGCCAAAGTGGTGATTTGGTATCCGATGCTGATACAGAGGATGATATATTAGATATTACAAATATAAATCAGAAAGTCTCTGAAATTGGTAGTAGTCCAGACGCTACAAATCAAGTAAATGTAATACTCCGAAATGCAATTAATGATCAGGCGAGTGATATACATATAGAGCATGTGGGGTCAGAGATGAGGGTGAGGTATCGAGTGGACGGCCAATTAAATACTGTGGTAACAATGGGGGTAGAGATGCACTCGCCAATAGTTGCGCGTATTAAAATATTATCGGGTATGAAGCTGGATGAAAAGAGAAAGCCTCAGGACGGGCGATTCTCTACCAAGCTAGAGAATCACAAGGTAGACTACCGCGTATCTAGTATGCCAGGATACTATGGAGAGAAAATAGTGATGCGTATTTTGGACAGCTATCGTGGCGTAAGGCCACTAGAAGATATAGGCTTTTCTACTATGCAGCTGGGGCAAATACGTAAAGCATTAGAAAGGCCGTATGGTATGGTGCTAATAAGCGGCCCTACAGGAAGTGGTAAGACCACTACGCTATATAGCATGCTAAATGAAATAGATAGAGAGACAAGGAATGTGGTATCGCTAGAGGACCCAGTCGAGTATAATGTACCCAGTATGAATCAGTCGCAGATATTCCCAGAAATTGGATATACATTTGCAACTGGACTTAGGTCAATATTGCGCCAAGACCCAGACGTAATCATGGTGGGTGAAATACGTGATGCCGAGACTGCGCAGCTGGCAATACAGGCAGCTCTTACTGGGCACCTTGTATTCTCTACAATACATACCAATAACTCAGTAGGAGTTATTACTAGACTAATGGATATGGGGGTAGACCCATACTTGATTGCTCCGACACTTAACCTTGCTATCGCACAAAGGCTGGTGAGGCACATATTCCCTGGATCGGAAAGTCCGCTACCGAATGATCCAGGCACTACGGCAATTATATCCGAAAGCTTCAAAACATTACCAGATGAGTATATGTCTAAAATCGATTTGAATCGTCCTGTGTATGAGGCAATCCCATCAGTAGCCTGCCCGTCGGGTACTAGAGGTAGGCTGCCAGTGCTAGAAATTTTAGAAATTGATGACGACATACAAAAGGCGATACTAGACAAGGATAGTGAAGAGGAGATTTGGAATATCGCGAGATCCAAGGGTATGCTTTCTATGCGTGAGGATGCGATACTGAAAAGTATGGATGGTAAAGTACCTTATGTGGAAATCGCAAGCTTGTAAAAATAATTCCGTGCTATAATAAATTATATGGATTATGCTGCACAAATAGACACTTATATACTTACTTTAGTCAAAGAGGCCGGCTCTGATTTGCATCTGGTGGCTGGAGCAATCCCTGCCATAAGGATAAATGGCGAACTGATAAGTTTAACCAGAGCAGGCACAATGAGAAGGGAGGATACCGAAGGCATGCTAAAGCAAATGGTGTCTGATATGCAATTTGAAAAGCTTGTATCGAGCAAGGAGTTAGACTTTGCATATACTCATCGCGATGAATACAGGTTAAGAGGTAATGCGTATATTGAAAAGGGTGGCATCGGCATTGCGCTGAGGCTAGTGCCAAAGGTAAAGACTTTTGATGATTTGAACTTGCCCAAGGCAGTACTAGACTTTGCACATCGCAAGCAGGGGTTATTCCTAGTGGCGGGGCCAGTAGGGTCTGGTAAAAGTACTACACTAGCATCGATGATTAATGACATCAATACCAAAGAGACCAAGAATATAATTACAATTGAAGATCCGGTTGAGTACATTTATGATAATGAGCGCAGTATTATAAATCAGCGCGAGATTGGATTCGATACTGATTCATTTACTAATGCCTTGGTATCGTCATTCCGTCAGGATATTGATGTGATACTGATAGGTGAAATGCGTGATGCGGACACTATGGCCACAGCGGTCACAGCTGCCGAGACTGGGCACCTAGTGCTTAGTACACTACACACTAATAGCGCAGCACAGACAATTGATAGAATTATCGATATGTTCCCATCTGAAAAGCAAAATCAAATACGTACTCAACTAGCATCCACACTGCTGGGTGTGATTTCTCAAAGACTGTTGCCGCGTGTTCAGGGTGGTCTAATACCGGCATATGAGCTGCTGCTCGTCACTCCAGCAGTACAGAATTTAATACGTGAAAAGCGCACTCATGAAATCGATAATATAATTGAAACTAGTAGCGAGCAGGGTATGATGAGTATGGATAGGTCATTATCAGACTTGGTACGTAGCGGACAGGTACCAATAGATGTCGCAATGAAATATGCACGCAATCCTACCCTATTTCAAAGGCTTGTATAACATATTATGATATTTGATTATAAAGTCATAACTAGCGCAGGCAATACAGAGACTGGATCCATCGATGTGTATAACAAGGATGCAGCGATTGAGAACTTGCAGAAGAGGGGGATGATTATAGTGGCGATAGAAGAGAGTAGCAAGCAGTCAGTGCTGTATAAGAATTTTGAAATATTTGCCCCCAAAGTGAAAGAGAAAGAGCTTGTTATATTTGCCCGCCAAGTGGCTACACTTTTTGAGGCTGGAGTACAGCCACTCAAGGGATTCAGGCTACTAGCCACCGAGACAGACTCCAAGCCCCTGCAGGCAGCTATCACCGCTATTGCGGATGATATACAAGCGGGAGTGTCATTATCCAAAGCTTTTGGTAATCATCCGAAGATCTTCTCTAAATTTTTCATATCGATGCTAAAGGCAGGGGAAGAAAGCGGCAAGCTGAGTGAAGTATTCCTGTACTTGGCAGACTATTTGGAGCGTAATTTTGAAATCACACAGAAAACTAAAAAGGCATTGACTTACCCTGCGTTTGTGGTGGCTACTTTCATACTTATTATGGGGGTTATGATATCTTTTGTAATACCCAAGCTAGCCGAGATGGTGGCCGAGCAAGGCCAAGAGCTTCCAATGTTCACAAAGGCAATACTAGGCCTATCACACTTTTTAACTGGCTATTGGTATTTGTGGATACCGGGAATATTTGTACTTGTGCTTTATGTGTATAAATTCAAGCAGACAGAGGGTGGAATATTGTATTTTGACCAGATGAAGCTTAAGATCCCCGTATTTAAAAATGTGTACTCTAAAATTTTCTTATCTAGACTGGCGGATAATATGGATACGATGCTTACCTCTGGCGTATCAATTATCAATGCCTTACATATCACTGCGGATGTGGTGGATAATGCCGTATTCAAAGCAGCGCTGGACAATATCGCTACCAAGGTAGAGGGTGGTAAGCTGCTATCACTCGCCATGCAGGACGAACCCCTAATACCAAATGTCATGATACAGATGGTAAAAATTGGAGAAGAAACTGGCGAGCTAGGCTATATACTTAAGAACCTTTCCAGATTCTATAAAAGAGAAGTGGACCAGTCAGTGGATAACATGGTAGCACTTATCGAGCCCGTGATGATACTAGCGCTCGGTGCCGGTGTGGGCGTACTGCTAGCCTCTGTTATGATGCCACTGTATAACATCAGTACAGGGATAGAGTAAATAAATTATTTTAATTTATTGTCTTCTGATATAATATAATCATGTTCGCACCTAGCCCCAATCCATATAATAAAGTAGAAGAGCCCAGGTCCGCTGGCCCAGCTGCTGCTGCCCCTACACCTATCTCTCATGAGCTGACTCCTGCAGAAGAGCAGATGGCTATAGGAATACTTAAGGGTGGCAATTTAAATTGTTTAAAACTAAAACCTGATGAATTAAATCTTCTCCAAAGATCAAAAAGCTATCCAAGTGTACAATCCGCCTTAAAAGAAGGAATTGTTTATAGAATTAAAAATGGCTATGACATCCCCCAACAATATCTAGGCCTAGCTAGAGAAGAGACCAAAAACTCCCAAGAAGTACAATCCGCCTTAAAAGAAGGAATTGTTTATAGAATTAAAAATGGCTATGACATCCCCCAACAATGTCTAGGCCTAGCTAGAGAAGAGACCAAAAACTCCCAAGAAGTACAATCCGCCTGTAAAGAAAGAATTCTTTCTAGAATTAAAAATGGCAATGACATCCCCCAACAACTCTTAGATCTAGCTAGTGAAGAGACCAAAGCCTGGCTGCATGATCCCAATAATAAAGAAATACAATCCGTCTGTAAAGAAGGAATTATTTCTAGTATTAAATTTGAATATGGAGACTACCACCTCCTTCAAGAACTTCTAGATCTAGCTAATGAAGAGACTAAAGCCTGGCTGCATGATCCCAATAATCAAGAAGTACAATCCGCCTGTAAAGAAGGAATCTTTTATAGAGTTAAGAATGACAATGACATCCCCCAACAAATTCTAGATCTAGCTAATGAAGAGACTATACAATCCGCCTGTAAAGAAGGAATCTTTTATAGAATTAAAAATGGCTATGACATCCCCCAACGAATTCTAGACCTAGCTAATGAAGAGACCAAAAACTCCCAAGAAGTACAATCCGCCTTAAAAGAAGGAATTGTTTATAGAATTAAAAATGGCTATGACATCCCCCAACGAATTCTAGGCCTAGCTAGAGAAGAGACCAAAAACTCCCAAGAAGTACAATCCGCCTGTAAAGAAGGAATTGTTTATAGAATTAAAAATGGCCATGACATCCCCCAACGAATTCTAGACCTAGCTAATGAAGAGACCAAAAACTCCCAAGAAGTACAATCCGTCTGTAAAGAAAGAATTCTTTCTAGAATTAAAAATGGCAATGACATCCCCCAACGAATTCTAGACCTAGCTAATGAAGAGACCAAAGCCTGGCTGCGCGATCCCAATAATCAAGAAGTACAGTCTGCCTTGAAAGAAAGTATTCTTGATTATGTTATAAATGGCTATAACGCCCAAAAACAACTCTTAGACCTAGCTAGTGAAGAGACTGTACAGTCCGCCTGTAAAGAAGGAATTGTTTATAAAGTTAAATTTGGCGACAGCATACCCCGACAAATTCTAGACCTAGCAAGTGAAGATACTAAAGCTTGGCTGCGCGATCCCAATAATCATGAAGTACAGTCTGCCTGTAAAGAAGGAATTGTTTGTAGTATTAAAAATGCCTACAGTAGCATCTCTCAACAAATTCTAGATCTAGCCAGTGAAGATACTAAAGCCTGGGCAATGAATGTAAGTGCTATTAAGTCTGAGCTAAATATAAATACTAAGAATGTTATTAATCTAAGTAATAGAGACTTTAATACATATTTAAATACGCTAAAAAGTGATGAGCAGTTTCGTGCTGAATTGGCCAAAGGATTCCCTGCGGGTGTGGGCAATGATGCATATGCTGATTTGGCGCGGGAGGAATATATACTAGGGAGGATGAAGGATGATTTGGCCAAAGAGGAAAAGGGTAGCCATAAATACAATAGAATACTCAAAATAATACATGATACCGAATTAAATGGATCGGTAAAGTTTGTCATATCTGAGCTGTATGATATGAGTCCACGATTGCGAGAGTATCACATAGACAAACTAATTAAAAAAGGAATATTTCACCCAAATTTTAATAGCATATACGGGCCATACGATAATGATAAAGTTATAGAGCTAGCCCACAGCAATCCAAAATTGTTTGAATTCGTAGGTAGGCATGCAGACATGATAACCAGAGAGGATATAGATTTTTTAGAAGAAGTGTATAGGCTGCAGCCTATATCTGATAATGATGATAATGACTTATGGAAAAGTGAATTTGCGAACTTCTTAGAATTTTTCACCAGAGTGACACGTCCTACTGTAGACGATAAGGCAATACCTAATATACACAAAGAAGCAACAATAAAATATATTAAGAATTTCGGAATGTTTTGGAATACAGAACTATACAGTATAGTAGTAGGAGTCACAAGAGGAATCATTAATATGCACATAACTGGGGCTGCTAATGAGCTAATCAAATTTGGCATTAACCCAAACATGCATCCTGATGCTATATTACTAGAGCTGAAGGCTAAAATATCAAATTATACTGAGGATATATTAGCAAATAAAATACCAAGCGGTATAGATACCAAGCTGGGTGATGCGCTATTTAGGTCGGAATTCATGCCTTCATCTGCTTGGGAAAGGGAAAGTTATGACATTCCAAGTATGGGTAAGGCGGCTCTAGAGAATTATACTTTGCCGCCATGGCTAGTGACTAATACGCTTCAGATAGGATTAAAAAGTAGGACCAAAATTAGCGATTTGACAGTAGAAGCTAGGAAGCTGAGTATAATGCAGAATAAGGAGAATCTAACAAGGGTAGAGGTGTATAGGGAGATGATTAGTAAAATGCTAGAGACTGATGATACAGAAATGATGCCACAAATGGTGGCCGCACTAGAGGATAAGATTAAGGGCCTACGCGCGCAGATAGCTGGCAAAGATATAAATACATACAAGACAATGCTATCTGGTATAGCCAAGGCGATAGACAGTAATAGCAAGCTACTAGAGCAAGTACAATCCATAGGCGCAGACATCACAAGTGCCAATCTAAATAGTCTAATGGAGGTATTGAAAGATATCACCAAGGATAAAGAAATCAACACTCTGCTACGTATATATGCATTAAAGTTGATATTAAAAGATAATCCAGGACTTATAGATAATTTAAACACCATAAAGGACTCTAAAGATATAGACGAGGACATAATGCGTAAATTGGTAGACTTTGTGTCGCATGTACTACCGCATGAATTCTTGGATATAACAAGCGAGCTAAGCCCTAGATCTAAAGAAAGGATAAATAAATTACTGCTAGCTGATGGTGAAAAGGTGGTGTCGGTGGGTGGTGAATCTAAGAAGGTGTCATACTTCGAATATATACTCAAAGATTTAGATAAGGTAGAGAGTGGCGATAGTGGTACTACTAGTATGGATATTAAGTTCACACCTGTCAGTGGATTAGGACGTATGACTGTGGGTAATATTGGTGATGCGTGTTACACTTCACAGGCGGCTCAATTATCTGATGGCCAATTCCCTAATTTGCATACCCAAGTAATAACTGTAAACAAGGGTAATAAGACGACAATAGTAGGTTCAGTATTAGGTATACAAGCAGTAGAGAAGAGCTCTGGCACTGACACATATATAATACGTGCTGACAACCCAAGAGAAAATTTCCTTTCTACTATCGATGTAGGATCATATGTGGATGCTAGTGTGGAAAATGCAATGCTGCAGACTATAAGCAAAAGCATTAATGATCAGAATAATGGTATGGCTAGCCACACCCAGACCGCGATTATTATAAACTCACACTCAAACATGGCCACCACCAATAGGCCTCGTATATGGGCAGAGGTTAACAATAGATTCGCCCACGCTGGAGAGCAATTACATTTTAAAGCGTCAGATGAAATTAGATTTAATGGTTATGACTTGTCAGGCATACCTGAGTATTCTTTTGGAAATACTAAGTATTATAATAGGGCTGTTAAAATATTTGAAATTAAAAATAATCAATTATATTTTTATGGTAAAATCAGCGACGCTACTAAAGATAGGGTAAGGCTAGCATTCGAAAATGCCATGGGGAATATTAGAGGGCAAGAGGTGGCGCCTAAAACGCCATACACAATACAAGAAATGGAGTCTATAAACGGCGGCAAAGGTAGAACAATAGAAGGGGTAAAGCCTAAGACAACTCGTTTTAGAATATTAAAAAATGGTGTAGACTTTAAAACAGAAAAAGCAAATAGGTCTGAAAATGTAGAAGGCGTGGATATGGGTATGATAGGGGGCGATAGTGGGTATACACTATTCTATGACCCAAAGGCTGATCCCAATGACAGTGATGTAGTAGAGCTAAATATAGAGGCGCCACATTGGAGAACCGTGAGCGCTCCTACACAAGCCATATATAAATATATAAATGATAAAGGTGAATTAGTCGAAGTTAAATATTTTGTGAAGAATTTAAAAGGTGTAGGATATTTAAAGCCAGAAGCAGTCGGAGCCGATTTTGAAAGGTATCCTACATGGGTGCAAGAGAATCAGGAAGATGTAGTGGCCGAAAGTAAAAGGCAACTGGGGCTTATGGTGCGCGAAGAGTGCGGTAACAGATATGATGATATTGATGTGGTGGCTAGGGCTAACATGCTAACCGAGGCTGGTATGTATACAGAAAATTATCTGGCTGTGCATAGGCTAAATAATGTAGTACATAATGGTAAGAAGAAAAGTATCAAAGATTTGCAAAACGAAGGTATATTAAGCAAGGGTAAAGACGGTGACTATGGCAAAACATTTATATTCTCCCAAGCGGAAAGAGTAATGAAAATTAATACTCGTGTAGAGGAGGTATATAAGCATAACAAAGAGGAGGCAGTACCATTATTACTGGGTGGACTCCAGACTTATGCAGATATTACCGGTGATAGTATAGATTTTAATAATCCAGATAGTATCAGTAGGGGCTTTATGAGGTACGCAGACAGATTCGCAACAAATATTGCTACTAATATTGCGGTACTATTTAATACTAACTATGTGCACAGATTTTTACACTCTTCTAATATTAGCATTATGGGTGAATACATGGACATAATATCGATGTTAAAGTTGCATGTTTTGGATAAGGGTGATGAGCTTAGAATAAAGGATGCCGGTGTGGCAGTGTCGCATGTTAAAGATGTCAAAGATAGTTTAAGATCGGTAGACAGGATGATAAGTGCAATAGAGAAAAATACAGGCGTATCTATAGATAGATCTGCAATAAGAGCCGCAATACTAGAAACAGTAAGTAATAATCTAAAAGTCAAAAGAGGCACAGTGGGTGGCTTCGGTACAAAGAAGGATGATATATTAAGCCTTGTCAGTAGCTTATTATAGTCGCTATTCTAACATTTTACTAACATCAGTACAGGGATAGAGTAAATTCTATAACCACTTCTTGTACTTGAAATATATAAACATAGCTGCGGTAGCACCGAACATAATTGATATTATAATAGCAAAGTCATGAGGGCGGCCTAATATTGGAGTGTAGTGTGTGTCCATGCCAAATACTCCAGCGATTAGTGATAGTGGGAATATTACAAAGCTCATCATTGTTAATGTCTTCATGGTGTCATTAGTCTTATGCTGCAGCAGACTGTCATTGGTATCTTTGAATTCATCTATAGCATCACGCAAGGATCTAATTCTGCCATACACATCATCATATATTTCATCTCTTTTTCTGAATTCATCAGCTGTGTAATTGCCGTAATGCTCAATACAATAATCTTTAAAATTCTGCATCACTCTATGATGCCTTGTTAATGAGTGGTCAAAGTCCATTAGCTTGTGTATTATCTCGGATATATTATTTACCATTTTCCTTTCATTGCCGTTGAATATTTGATTCTCCACTTTTAGAAGCTTCTCGTCTACAATATCCAAGTCTTTATTACACGCTTTGTACTTGCGCCTAACCACTTTCATTGCTATATGTGCCGCAGTCACATCCTCTTTGGTATTTTCAGAATACACTTTATTCACAACTTCAGAAGTGTCGAAGAATTGCAAGGTATCATCATATGTAATAGTTATTAGCCACCTTTTGGAAAGTATAAAATCAATCTCCTCCTTCCTCCCACCCTTTACCTTACTATCGATAGCAGGGAAGTGTAGTATAACAAATGCACTGTCGTTGCCATTATCAATATCAAATTTAGCGCTCAGGCTGGGTGTTTTGATCTCTTCTCTGACTGATTGGCTCAGTAGAAATTCATCAGAAATATCAGCGATTTCTGATTCGCTTGGATTGCTTAGCTGTATCCAGGTAATATTAAAATGTCTATCTCTTTTAATCATTTTGCTATTTATATTATATCACGCATATGATTACTACACTCACACAGTTTCTAATTAATGTGGATAAGTTAGAATCATGCATAGCTTTGATAATTATGCTATAATATGTGCACAAACATATGCATAATAAATACACATTCTTACAATCAGTGATGTCTAATTCGCTTAACAATTTATTGGTTATCCTAGAAAAAGGTAAAGCTCACGCAGCAGCTAATAATATCCCAGAGGCAGATTTTATAAATGCTAAGTTGGCAGATGATATGATGCCATTATCTAGACAGGTACAAATTGCCTCTGATAATGCCAAGGGTGGTATGGCCCAGCTATCTGGTACTACAGCGCCAGTTATGGAGGATACAGAGGCTACTTTTGATGATCTAATATCCCGCGTGCAGAGGACTATAGATTATGTACAAAGCTTCTCAGCAGAAAGTTTTGTAAACGCTGATAATGTCCAGATTACTTTCAAGTGGATGCCAGGCAAATTTGTAAGTTCTCAGGAATATATGGAGAATTATTTGCTTAACAATTTCTTCTTCCATGTAGTAACTGCTTATGACATATTGCGCCACAAAGGTGTACAGATCGGCAAGGCAGACTATATCGGAGCAATGAATATGATAGATATCGCATAGACTATGCACGCACTGGAAATTAAAAATGTAAAGAAGACCTATGATACTGGCAAGCATGCGCTAAAAGGTGTTGACTTGACTGTAGGGGTGGGGGATGTGTTTGCACTACTTGGCCCTAATGGAGCCGGCAAGAGTACACTGATCAACTGTGTAGTGGGCCTAGTTAAGAAGACTTCGGGTGAGATAAGTGTATTTGGTACATCTATAGATCAGGATCATGTCACCACCAAGTCAAATATTGGTATAGTACCACAAGAGTTTAATTTTAATATCTTTGAAAAGGTGATAGATATAGTGGTCACTCAGGCAGGGTACTATGGAGTACCTAGGAAGTTAGCAATAGAAAGAGCAGAGGTGATACTCAAAAAGCTAGACCTGTGGGAGAAAAGAAATGCAAAATCTATGACACTCTCTGGGGGTATGAAGAGGCGCCTGATGATAGCGCGCGCACTCGTGCATCAGCCGCAACTACTAATACTAGATGAGCCTACTGCAGGCGTGGATGTAGAGCTGCGTCATGGTATGTGGGCATTCCTGCGCGAGCTGAGCGCATCTGGTACGACTATCATCATGACTACTCATTATCTAAAGGAGGCAGAAGAGCTGTGTAACAAGGTAGCCATGATACGTGATGGAGAGATAGTTCTAAACGGCGGCATGGCCGAGACTCTTAAAAAGTATGGTACTGATTTGGAGAGTATTTATCTAAAAGAGGTGGCAGTACAAACACCAGATGCCAGGACCCCGACTGCGTAACAAGTAATTATAAAACAATGACAAACAAAAATCTAAAGATACAAGCCATCGCCGTGCAGACTATACTTACAAAAGACCTGGTGCGTATGTTCCGTATTTGGCCGCAGACATTCTTGCCATCAGTTGTGACCACGGCTCTCTATTTCCTAATATTTGGTAAGTTCATCGGGTCACAGATACAGTCTGTGGGTGGGGTCAGCTATATGCAGTTCATCGTGCCAGGACTTGTGATGATGGCAGTGATAACCAACGCCTTTGCAAACACTGTATTCTCATTCTTTGGTGCAAAGTTTCAAAAGACTCTAGAAGAGCTACTTGTTGCGCCGGTGTCGTACACTGCGATGATATTTGGCTTTGTTTTTGGCGGGGTAATGCGTGGATTCATAGTCGGGTCTATGACACTGATCACCGCGCTATTCTTCACGACTCTCGATATTGCACATGTGGGCTGGGTTATATTCTTTGCAATTATGTCTAGTTTGGTATTTTCGCTCGCTGGGCTCATTAACGGTGTATATGCTAAGAGCTTTGACCAGACATCAATTGTGACTACTTTTGTACTGGTGCCGATGACTTATCTGGGTGGGGTATTTTATAGTATAAAGCTATTACCCGAGATGTGGCAGCAAGTATCTTATTTTAATCCGGTCCTGTATATTATTAATGGATTTAGATATGGCTTCTTAGGATCATCTGATATAAATATTTGGTATTCAGTATCAGTAGTTACTGGACTAGCTGCGATATTCTTCGTTTGGGCTATATTCCTATTCATCTCTGGCAGGGCGGTGAAGATTTAATTTACAAAATAGGTGTGAATAAGTAATTCAGCTTATTAATTTGTATGATATAATTAAATTATGATAAAGTTCCATCATCACATATATTTGCTTACTTTAATTTTATGTGTATTAAGTATTAATTTTGCAGATGCATCTTGCATAGTTTCTTATAAAATTGCTGGTAAAAAAGAGATAGACCTTACAGAAAACAACAACTGTATACAAGAAATTAAAAAAGCTCAGCCTACGGATCCAATCTTAAGCAAGATTAATTCTGATGATTTGCTAATTGCAGTATCTGCTAATGATCTTAATTTACCTCAAATCCGTACTCGGTATATACAATTATCAGCAATTGATGACGAAAATGATAGCATAATACCTAAGAAGTGCTCAATGAATAATTATTTTTTATATGATAAAGCAGCAGAATCATCGGTTGGACCTGGAACAGTAATTTCAGGCTCAGCCTTTTTAAACGCAAAGGAAGGTAAGCCATTTTATATAAAGTTAAGTAAGAATTCTAGCTGGGCAGGAAAGTCAGTTTTTGATTTGTATGGAAAGGTTGCGGCATCCAATGGAAGTGATTTGTTAGACGGAAAGGATGCGGAGATAAGCTTGTCTAAATGTCCTCTCGACTTTAGTCTTGATGGTGAGACTTTTATAACCAAGGATAAAGATACTTATAAAGAGCTGAGTTTTTGGAATGTGCCAATGGCAGCAAAGAATAATGCCCAATCTATCGCCGATATCAGTAACGATTATCAATATTTAGAATCAAACCATTTTATGGACTATCATATGAGTAAATTAAATAAGCCTGCATATCTTCCATCCTTAGAAACTGACAGCGATTGGTATATCAATATTTTTCCTCATAAGTGCAAAATATCAACTGAATGTGATATTTGGTATCGTTTTAGGAATGTGGGTAATTAAGTTTAAATAGTGTATTACCGTCTTATAAGAGTTAGAGAGATAAAAATTTATTTCTTTTAGTCGATATTTATAGTATAATACTTAGACATAAATATGAACAAATTTCAAATTATTTTACTACTAATTATCGCATTGGGCGCTGGATATGGACTGGGTCATAGCCAGCCGCAGACAATATCAAGTGGTGGAATTGCTCAGAATATTGGCAGTAATATGCTAGGAGGATTTGGTGGTAGCTCAGCCTTACTAGGAGAGGTGAAGAGCGCACTGGATACGAAGTTTATAAGTTGGAAGGCCACCAGTACAATGCCTACAACCAAAGACTTGGAGTATGGAATGATTAAGGGATATGTAGAGGCCTATGGGGATCCTTATACCATGTTCTTTCCTCCTGCTGAGAGTAAAACTTTTACAGAAAACGTACAAGGGTCGTTTGGGGGTGTGGGCATGCAGGTAGGTGACAAGGATGGCAATGCGGTCGTGATAGCGCCACTAAAGGATTCACCAAGCCAAAAGGCTGGTATCAAATCAGGAGACATCATTGTAAAGGTTAATGGCATAGACATGCTAGGCAAGGATTCTAATATTGTAGTATCTAAAATTAGAGGTCCAATAGGAGAAGAGGTGACAATTACAGTCAAGCGTGCAGACGTGGCAGAGCTAATAGACATTAAGATTAAGAGAGAAGAAATACAAATACCAACAATTGATACCAAGCTACAAAATGGCGTGTTCGTCATTTCTCTTTATAGCTTTAACTCTGACAGCGTGAAGCTATTTGCTGATGCTATGGACAAATACAATGAATCAAGTACCAATAGATTAGTAATTGACTTGCGTGGTAATCCAGGAGGATTCCTAGAAAGCGCGGTTGAAATCGCAAGTATATTCATAGATCAAGGTAAGGTGGTAGTAAGCGAAAAGCAAGGCAAGCAAGAGACTGAGATTGATATGAGGAGCAAAGGTTATAATACAATGCTTAAAAAGTCACATGTGGTGGTATTGGTAGACGGTGGATCTGCTAGCGCGAGTGAAATATTGGCTGGAGCGTTAAAGGATCAAGGTGTGGCGAAGGTGGTGGGGGCCAAGACTTTTGGCAAGGGTAGTGTGCAAGAGTATGTCAATCTAAGTGATGGATCAGCGGTTAAGGTGACTATTGCTAAATGGTATACTCCAAATGGTGTGAATATAAGTCTAGGTGGAATTACCCCAGACACTGAGGTGAAATTCGATGCAGATAAGTTTGTAAAGTATAAAATAGACACACAACTTAATAAGGCTATTGAAGTAGTAAAATCAATGAAATAATATGAAAGTACTTTTAATTAAAGATATACCAAAATTAGGACAGAAAAATACAATACATGAAGTAAGCGATACATTTGCTCTTAATGTGCTAATACCACAGAATAAGGCTGTCAGAGCTACTCCAGAGATGGAGAAGCGAGTCATTGCGATGAAAAGTAAGAAGGAAAGTGACAAGAAAATTAAGGAGAGTATTTTTTTAACCGCTGTCGCCAAGATATCTTCTCCTCTTGTGATTAAAGCAAAATCTGATAAAGATGGACATTTGTTTGGGTCTATTAACGAAGAAGTGATTATCGATGCTATATACGAGGATATAAAGCTTTCTTTGAATAAGAAGCAAATACTGATTGGTGAGCCTATTAAAAAGCTCGGAGAATACAAGATCAAGCTTTCTCAATCAAATGATATTAAAGAGATTCAAATTAAAGTTATAAACTAGTAATATTCATTCATACAAAATAAAAGTGCGCTCCGGAGGAGCGCACTTTTATTTTAGAGAGTTTAGATTACGTTTACAATTTTCTTAATCTTCTTTGTTCCGTCGAAATGAGTCATTTTCTTAGAGGTCATATTTACTTTACCTTCTTTAAGAGCGTAAATAGTAAAGTCTTTGCCGTATGCTGTACCGACTCCGGCTACTAGCTTGGTACCTCTTTGGCGCATGATGATATTACCAGGCTGTACTGACTCACCGTCATACTTTTTGACTCCTAAATATTGTGGATTGTTGTAGGCGAGGTTCTTAGCTGTTCCCGCGGCTTTTCTTGTTGCCATAGATTTATTTTTCTTTTATAATTAAGTTATGCTAGCTATTATACAAGAAATTCTCCAAAGAATCAATACCCGCCTATCTAGTAGCACTATGTACATCATAATATTCGTTTTGTCTATGTTTATTGGCTTTTTCTCTGGGAGGGTATATAGCATAGATTCAGCGCACGAAGTTCCGAAATTAATAAGTAAAACAAGCCCAAATTCGACTATGCAGGACGCTCTGGATATAAATAATATGGCTTTGGATAGTAATGTTAGCAACTCTAATGAGGCAGCACAATCTGCTGACGCATCTAAAATTGTAATTAATAAAGGAGCTGGCAGAATATATGCTAGCTCAAAAGGTAAAAGGTATTATATAGAAGGCGTATGCGATGGTAACATATCCCCCAAGAATAAAGTCTATTATAAGTCTACTGCTTCGGCAATTGCAGCGGGGAAAACAGCCGCCGCCTCTTGTAAATAAAAGGAACTTGAGTATCACAAATTCTTGCCCTACTTGTTAATAACTTACATGAGGCATCAGAATATATGCTATAATACTAATATGATTAAAAATCTAAGTATTTTACTTTTGATATGTGCATTTACATTTAATGTAGGTACTGCAAATAATACTGTATCACTAATTTGGGGAGGCAATAGTAATAATCTGTTAGCGATGGCAGCTACCAAAGAGGAGTTGCAGAATGAGCTAAAGCAATTAGAGGCGGAAGTGGCGCAGCACAAAGAGCTGATTGCTGCTACTCAGAAGCAGGGCTCATCACTAAGCAGAGATATTAAAGTATTGGACTTGCAAATTAAAAAGAGTGAAGCTGAAATTAAAATAAGGCAGAATACTATCAAAAAGCTAGATGCTAAAATTAATGAAGGAGAATCTACGGTGCAAGATCTGAGTAATAAGATAGATGATAGCAAGGTGTCGTTAGAAGATGCAATACGCACAGAAAGCATGCTGTCTTCACAAAACTCTCTACTATATCTATTCGGTAGTAAAAGTTTGTCTGCTGTTTTTGATAATATTGGCAAGTATAAAGAGGTACAGTTAGCGTTAAATGACCATGTGGTAGAAATCAAAGATGATAAAGCCAAGCTAGAGGACACCATAGATGCATTAGAGGAAAGCAAGGCAGAGCAGGGTGCTGTAGTGCAGACTACATTATTAGCTAAAAAGATGGTTGAAAGTAATAAGTCCGAGAAGAAAACCTTATTAGCAGAGACAAAAGGTCAAGAAGCAATATATTCAGCAAATTTGAAGAATAAGGAAAAAGAAATTGCAAAAGTCCGCGCAGCACTGTTTGAGCTTTCGGGGTCTAAGAGTATTAATTTTGGTAGCGCATATGATTTAGCAATTCAGATGGAAAAGCTGACCGGTGTGCGTGCGGCATACTTGATGGCACTTGTAACTGTAGAAAGTAATTTGGGTAAAAATGTAGGTACTGGTAATTGGAAAACTGATATGCATCCTACTCGTGATCAGCCACTATTCAAAACAATTTGTGAAGAGCTAGGACTTAACCCTGATGATCAGAAAGTATCTAAAAAGGCCTGGTATGGATATGGTGGGGCGATGGGGCCAGCGCAATTTATACCTTCAACTTGGGTATCGTATAAGGATAAGGTGTCAGCAGTAACAGGAAATACTCCTGCAAATCCATGGAACACCAGAGACGCCTTTGCGGCAGCTGCGCTACTGCTTAAGGATAATGGGGCTACAAGTGGTAAAAGTAATGCGGAACATAGGGCAGCGGTATGCTATCTAGCGGGTTGTGGCAATGCTAGCAAGGCTGCTTATCAATTCTATGGTAATGATGTGATGAGTATTGCTACTAAATATGAGACACAAATTAAATTACTAAATGGTAATTAAAATATATGCATACACATAATAATGGTGATGATCCAAACAGAATAACATACATAGGGACCACAGATTATAGAGGCATCAATACTAAGTTCGGTATCAAAGCAAATGATAGGACAAGGCACATGTATGTAATCGGTAAAACTGGTATGGGTAAAAGTACTTTGCTAGAGAATATGGCAGTACAAGACATACAAAATGGAGAAGGTCTATGCTTCCTTGATCCACACGGTAGTTCAGCCGAGACATTACTCAAATACATTCCAGAGCATAGAATTAATGATGTGGTATATTTTGCACCTTTTGATATACATAATCCAATAGCCCTAAATGTGCTAGAGAAGGTGAGCGAGGATCAGAGGCATCTGGTGAGTAACGGCCTCATGGCTGCATTTAAGAAGATTTTCGGCGCAGATAGATTCTCCGATAGAATGGAATATCTACTCAATAATATAATATTGGCATTATTAGAGAATGAAGATCAGACACTATTAGGTGTTAATCGTATGTTAAGTGATAAGGGTTATAGGGACTTTATCGTAAGTAATGTCAAAGACCCAGCAGTAAAGGCATTTTGGACTGAGGAGTTAGTGCGTGCAGGTGATAAGTATTTGCAAGAGGCAGCGCCAGCTATACAGAATAAAATCGGACAGTTTATATCTAATCCTCTAATACGTAATGTAGTAGGTCAGAAGAAGACCAGCTTTGACATACGTAGAATGATGGACGAAAAGAAAATACTGATTTGTAATTTTTCAATTGGTAGAATGGGAGAAGGTAATGTGAATCTACTGGGTAATCTAATCAATACCAAAATATATTTGGCTGCACTTAGCCGTGCGAATCTGCCCCATGATGAGCTTAAGAAGTCTGCGAATTTCTATTTCTATGTAGATGAATTTCAAAATTTTGTGAATGAAAGCTTTGCGCAAATACTTTCCCAGGCTAGAAAGTATAATCTAGGACTTACAGTTGCCCATCAATATATAGAACAGCTAAGTGATGAGGTAAAAGCGGCGGTATTTGGTAATGTGGGTAGTATGATGCTTTTTAGAGTGGGTGCTGATGATGCGGAAAAGTTTGAAAAGGAGTTTAGCCCTCAATTCACAATGGATGACATTGTGAATTTAGGATTCAGCCAAATATATTTAAGGCTATCAATTGATGGGGCAGGGTCCAAGCCTTTCTCTGCTAGGACTCTTCCTCCAATTGCCAAGCATGTCAACGATTATACTGATGATGTAATAGCCGCATCTAGGAAGCAGTTCGCCAAGCCAAAAGTAGAGGCAGAGCTTGAGGTTATGGAATTCTATGATGCGTATAAGAAGCCAGCGTATATACCCAAAGCACTTCGTGATGATGCAGAGCCTGCAAAGCCTACAGGTGAATATAACAAGCCTAATTATAAAAGTAACAATGATTATCAAGGCGGTGATCGTAAAAGTTATGACAAGCCTAGAGAGCATAGTCCGAACTACAAAGGTAAGAATAGTACCTATGCAGAAAGACCTGATAACAGGCCTGCGCACAATGCACATTCTGTGCTTGCAGCTAATGAAAAGCAGCCAACATATACGCTTCAGCCTAAGGAGCCAGCGGCAGCATCTCATAATTCAAATGATTCTGAAAATGGAATTCCAAACATGAAGCAGAGTATGAAGCATAATTCACTGCCTGATACCGATAGCGGAAATAGTAGACCAGCCCAGCAGCCAATGGCCAAGCCTCCAGTATCGTCCGCCAAGCCAAATAATAATTTACGAGATGCTCTCAACAAGGCACTAGGTGTGCACCTAGAGCAGCAGAAAGATTCAAAGTCAGAAAATTTAAAATCCCCAGAGCGGGGTAAGGCTGTACCTGCACCACAAGTGATTAGGGATTTCAGTACCGTCACTAATAAAACTATGAGTGCGAAGCCATATCAAAACTCTAATCAAGAGAATATTAGAGAGATCGTTGAGGATAAATTAAAAGTCAAAGAGGTAGATGAGAAAACTTTGCGAGATTTAATAGAATAATTAATTTTCATATGAGGAATAATACATTAGGTGTATATTTTAGACATATAGCAATTATTAAAATAGCATTTGTGGCTACTGTGGCCACATTATCAATAATTATTAGTATTTTAAAATCAAATGCAATGCAAATCACAGAGGTCATGTACGACCCCAGTGGTACCGATACTGGACATGAATGGGTAGAGCTATATAATGATGGTGCAGGTAGCGCCACGCTCACAGGATATAAGTTCTATGAAGCCAATGTGAATCATGGAATATCAGCAATTAGGGGCGGGTCGAGTATGGATGCTGGTGAATATGTGGTGCTGGCCGATGACGCAGCCAAGTTTATTGCTGATTATCCATCATATACTGGTAAAGTATTTGACAGTTCTTTTTCTTTGTCAAACTCTGGTGAGGCTTTAGCTCTCAAGGATGCGTCTCTGACTGTCGTGTCTAGCATAAGCTATAACACATCATTAGGTGCTGCAGGGGATGGCAATACTTTGTGCGAAGTGTTATCGGTATGGGCTGTTTGCATAGCTACGCCAGGCGCCGCCAATATACTTTATAATACCCCTAGTAATTCCACTAGCACGTCATCTGACACTAATACAAATAGTACAACCACTACAAATAATGCCACTACTTCAACCGGCTCTAATTCTAATACTAGCACTTCTAATAATTATTTTTCAATACCTGACAGTACTAATTACAGATATGGTAATTTGGATATCAAAGCATTGCGTGAGCGCTCAGTAATTGCTGGTGGCGAGTATGTATATAGCGCAAAGGCGTTTAATTATAAAGGCGAGCCAGTAACCAAGGTGAATTATTTCTATTCTTTCGGAGATGGTGGTGGCAGGGAAAGCACGGGCGACGCCAAATATACTTATGGATATCCTGGTGAGTATGACCTAAATATCGAAGGGGATACATCCGAAGGTGAAGGTATGGCAGTAATGAAAGTTTATGTATCTAGGCCGGACATATCAATAATAGAAATAGGTCAGTCAGAGCCATACATCAAACTACATAATGGTAGTGGTCGCGACTTGGACTTATCGAATTATATTATAGATAATCAAAATGGGTATTTCAAAATTGCCAAGAATACCAAGATAAGAGCTGGTTCGGATCTATCCTTGTCGGGATATGCTATGGGGTTTGCCACTTCTAGTAGCGCTAGATTACTTTTCCCAAATATGAAAGAAGTTACTGGCTTTACTTTTGCCAAGCCACAGTCACCTGTCGCTATTCTTAATAATTCACAAGCTGTTACTTTAATTCATAATAATAATAGCAATGCCAATATTAATAATATCACTAGTGCTAATAATAATTCTGTATCTACAACTTCATACATTTTGAATTCTGCATCGAATACATATTCTGCTTTGAAAATAAAGTCAGATATTAAAAATATTAATGTGCAAGATCAAAACAAAAATAATGCCAAGCTGTCGCCTGCTGGTAATGCAAATAACTTTAATCAGGTGAAGTATGTGTATAAAAATAATAGCAACCTCGCCAAGGCTAACATAGATATAGCCAGTCTCACGAAGAGTAATAATGGAAACACAGACAATAATGTTACGAATATATCTGGTCCTCAGAATGTAATAAGTGATGCAAGTGAGCCACCTTTAAATCAATCTGGGGAAAAGACACTAGTAGAAAGGCTTAAATTATGGTTATATAAGTAATAGGACATGCCTAATACAACACCTCACAATTATCTTAAAATTATTACAAAGCTAGGACTACTGGCGCTATTTATTGTGATGTGTATTAGTAATTCTGTATCCGCTGCTGTAGCGGGGGCAGTCACCGAGACATATTTGCCAGACAGGGATTACAATCAATGTGTGGTTATAACTAGGCTTCTACAATACAAGTCTAGTGGGGCGCAAGTTACGACCCTACAGAATATGCTCGTGGATCTAGGATACTTGGAAATGCAGCCGACAGGATATTTTGGTCGCGCTACCGAGGCTGCAGTTAGGCGTTGGCAGTATAATTATAAAATTGAGCCAGTTGGATGGACTGGTCCAGCTACTCGCGCTAGCATAGCAGCTGCTACTTGTGCTGGTGATGCCGATGCTATTGCCCGCGCTAGGAATGGTGCGCCAGCCACTACCCAAGTAGTACAAAGCAACCCAGCGCCTGTAACTATTAATAATCCTGTGAATATACCACCTGTAGTCGTATTGGCTACATCCACTGCGCCAGTAATAATAAATTCCACAACCACAAGTCCCTCAGGTATTAATTTGTCATCTGCTGGCGGTAGCTTTTACCTAAAGCGTAGTCCTGTTAACCCTCTATTTTTTACATACAAGGTGTCTACAGACAAGGCTAGCTATATATGTGTAGAGCAAATAGTGGGGCAGTGTGCTAGTGGTGATAATTATACTCAATTAATATCTACATATCAGCCTGGGTACTACGATGCAATATCAGCTACAGACAAATGGCTATTAACATTGTACTACAGCCCAGAAAAGTGGGGGGCAGCAGGTACAGCTAAGAGGGTATTTTTCAAAGCTTCAGCATCAGCCCCTGCAGAGTACTATGTAGTCAAAGTTGTGGACAGTATATAGTACTGTTTATATCATTGCATGAACATCAAATTCAATATCTAGGCCAAGCCTAATGGCAAGTTTACATTACAATTGTGAGTCTACTTGCTAGCTACTATCACCCAATTCTCATTGTTACTATTTGGCCTTTTGAGCTTTTCAAATTTGGTAACCTTTAGACCTGATTGATCTAGTAGCATGCGCAACTCCTCCTCCTCAAAATTGTATATGTATCTGATATTTTCTAGTTGTGCGAATCCTTCTATTTCCTCTTTGGATATTGTGAAGTTCTGCGCTGCCGTGCTGCGATGCCATACAGATATAATCATGATCGACCCAGTCCTCAGCATGTCAGCCAAGCTTTGCATCCACCCCCTCTGTAGCCTCGGTGGTATATGATGCAGTACCGCTGTGCTGATTAGTAAATCGTATTTTGCATCCTTAACAATATCAAAATTAATACCATCAAATACTTCAAATCTGGCGCAGGCGATATGTGCGTACCTGTCCTTGGCGATTTGTAGCAGATTATTAGAAACATCAATACCCAAATAGCTAGCGCACTTACTACTAATTAGCTCGCCCACTTCGCCTAGTATGCGACCGTTGCCGCATCCTATATCGACTATCTGTGGCCGTCCAGGCAGATCTAGTATTGCCGCTTGTATTATGCTTGTCACCTCTGGCCAATCACTGCGCCGGGTGCCGTCCCACATTGTCGCAATCTTGTCATACCCTTCTATGGTCAGTTTTACCTTTTGAATATCATCCATATTTTGAGTATATCATACAATTGATTTTAAATTACCTTGACTTTATACATAAAATATGTTAGGGTATTCATTAGCAGGAGCACTCAGTTCTTAGCACATTTCAGAGAAAAGGAGACAATCATGGCAACGAAAGTTGACATCGCGCAGACGAATATCTCGGCTGCTCAAGTTAGCGAAATGTTCCGTCTTGCTGCGATCCCAGGATCGCACGTAAACGGATCAACTCTGCAAAAATTCATCGAAGGGCGAAATCCTTTCGATGCGCCAAAAGATACGCGCATCGAATTCACGGTGACAGGTACCGGCCTCACAGCTGCAGCCTGGATCAGTACTCTCGAATCTGCCGGTCACAAGTTCGGAGACCGGGTGCGTAATGTCCTAAGTCGGCCAGATTATGATGCGAAGCATCGCCTCGAAGCAGGCAAAGTGTACAAGGTCGTCCTCGTGCGTGGCACAGAGATCACTCGCGACCATGATCGTACTACGAAAAACTTGAAAGCAATTGCCGTCAATGAATTCGGAGAGCGGTCTGTCTCTGGCCTCAAAGGCGAGTTGGCACTCCTCATTCGTATGAAGTTCAGCAATGCTGAACTGGAGCAAATGGGGCTGTGGTACATCGCCGTGCTCCACGACCCAATTGTCGATTCTGATACCTGTTCGATCGTGCTGAACTCCAACCGCAGCTATTGCGAGTCATGGGTCGGTACGGGTTATGGAGGCTCTGACGGCAGCTGGGGTGGCGGCGTAGCATTCGCTTTCCTCACGGGTGAGTAATAAGCACATGGAGCTTTGATCCTTCCATTTTTCAATTTGATCACTAGCATAGCGCGTCCGTAACCCGGACGCGTTTTTTATTCCACTTCTTATTCCACGATTTGGAAAAAGGTGCTATAATCAGTATACATATGGAATTCACACACGATGATTTTACTAATTTAGAAAGGCTGTCGAGGCTTAAATTTGCCGACTCTGAAAGAGAGAAAATATATAACGATATCAAGTCAGTATTGGAGTACGTAGCGCAGGTGGTGAATGTAGACTTGCCTGTTAAGGGTGACAAGCACTATGATATTAAGAATATAACAAAGGCAGATGTGGTAAGTCCAGAGAATGCAGAGAACAAGAAGCTTATCAAATCTAATTTTCCAAATAAGGATGGAGATTATGCAAAAGTATCACAAGTAATTAAAAAATAGCACACCAATATGAAAACAATTTCAGATATCAAAACAGCATACAAAGCAAAATCTGCTACAGTAAGGCAGGTGGTGGATATGACTATTGCTAATATAGCAGCCACAAATAAAGATTTAAATGTAGTATTGGGGCTATATAGTGATGAGTTTATATCAGCTCAAATCGCTAAGGCAGAAGAGATGCTATCTAATGGTACTGATACCAGCATGACAGGGGTCCCTATTATTTTAAAAGATAATTTATGTGTGATGGGTGAAAGGGCTGGTGCGGCTTCTAAGATACTGGGTAACTATATAGCGCCATATGACGCAGCAGTAGTTGAAAAATTAAAGTCTGCTGGCGCAGTACTAATTGGGAGGGCTAATATGGATGAGTTCGCAATGGGTGGCAGTACTGAAAATAGTGCCTATGGAGTAACAAGGAATCCTGTGGATAGTAGTCGCGTAGCGGGGGGGAGTAGTGGTGGTTCGGCTGCAGCGGTGGCAGCTGGGTATGTGCCAGTGTCGCTAGGATCTGATACAGGAGGAAGTATACGCGAGCCAGCAAGTCTGTGTGGTATATGGGGTCTAAAGCCAACATACGGTAGTGTGTCCAGACATGGATTAATGGCTATGGGATCATCGCTGGATGTAGTTGGGCCATTTGCAAACTCGGTAGAGGACCTAGAGACAGTATATGATACTATCAAAGGCCGCGATGCTAGAGATGCCACAAGCCACGATAATGTTAAAACCAAAACTACAAACGGTAAAGTAATAGGGGTTCCAATGTCATATGTAGACCAAGACGGCGTGAACTCGGAAGTAAGATATGCATTCTACAAAAGCTTGGATAATTTGAAGGCCCAGGGATATACAGTTGTAGATATCGAGATTAAGAATTTAGATTTGTCTTTGGCTGTGTATTATATACTTATGACAGCAGAGGTGTCATCTAATATGGGCCGCTATGACGGGGTGCGATTTGGAGAGCACACAGCAGGTGAAAGTGTAAATGATAGTATTACTCGTACTCGCAGTGATTATTTAGGTGACGAGGTAAGACGCAGAATCATGCTAGGTACATATGTACTGTCCGCTGGGTATTACGATGCATATTACAACAAAGGTATAGCCACCAGGGATGCATTACAGGATGAATTTAAAAACGTCTTTCAAAAGGTGGATTATATAGCGACACCGACTTCACCTATTACTGCTTGGAAAATTGGAGAGAAGAGTGATCCTTTGTCTATGTATTTACTAGATATATTTACAGTGAGTGCAAACATAGTTGGAGTACCAGCTATATCGGCTCCAGCAGGAGTGGACTCAAATGGATTACCAATTGGTATACAATTTATGAGTACATGGGGTGATGAGTCAGGACTATTCGCAATTGGTAAAGATATAAAATAGTTGACAAGTCTACAGATAAGAGTAGAATTAAGCTATATGAAAAAGATAGCAATAGTTTTACTTGGGCTCCTCGTCGGTGTGGGTGCTGCTTCGGCTAATTATCAGAGTAATAGTTATACATATAGTGGTAATTATTATAACAATTGTTATAATATTTCTCGTAATTTAAAAAGAGGTGATACAGATAGCTCGTATAGTGATAATGTGGCCAAGCTACAAAATGCGTTAGCCTACCGTGGATATTTTAATGGTCAAATTACTGGCTACTTTGGATATGTAACACAAAGTGCTGTGATAGGATTCCAGAGGGATAATGGCATATCAACAACTGGATATGTAGGGCCCCAGACAAGATCAGCGATATACAATGTTAGTTGTGGAGGGGTTGTAGTAAATCCTGTGCCTACAGTATGTACAGCAGAAGCAAGGCTGTGCTCTGATGGTAGTATGATGCCACGCGATGCTGATTGTACATGGCACGCAGATAGATGCCCTGCTTATAATGGTGGTAGTGGCAGTATAGTGAATACTTGCCCAATCAATAGTACTATATATAATAATACTTGCGTATGTCCTATTGGATATAATGCGCAGTATAATATTAATGGCTTTACTTGCGCATTAAATCAGAATAATAATAGTAATAATTATAACTACAATAATAATATTTGCAGTGTTAACACTTCCATATACATTGGTGTTAATTGTACTTGTCCTGCGGGGAGTGTGATGCAATATAACAGTAACTCAGTATTAACTGGTAATACTACATTTACATGTAATAGTAATGGTAATGGTGTAGGGACTATGACCTTGTCGCCGAGTGCTTTACCGTCAGTCGTATATTCTTTAGATCAGTATAACAGTAAACCACTACAAGGCTTTATGTTTTCAGTATCAAATATATCAAATACAAGCACCTATTATAATAGTCTAGCGAATATTACATTGTCACTGGTAAATAGCAATTTACCAAATGCTTCTATTAATAAATCTGACTGCAATAGGACTTCATCTAATGGTGTTATGTATTATAATGCTAATGACCCAGTAACGCTGATTTACTGCCCTGATAGCAATATATTCGTATCATTGAATACAGCCAATATGATAAATGGTCAAAGTTATTACTTTACAGTAAGGGTGAGTAGTGGCGGAGTGAATACTGATACTAATTACAGCTTTGTATACAGGACAAGTCAAAATAGCACTACTAGTTGCCCACTAACTGGCCCATTCCTAGATTCTAGCTATACTGGCTGCACATGCCCATCAGGATATAGCAAAATACAGAGCTATGATATAATTGGACTCAGTACTCTGGTCTATAAGTGTAATTAGTAAAATGTAAATTTAAAATAAAAATAATAAGTCAAATATTTATTTTATTATTTATTTTTTAACTCAAAATTAAAACTACAGATATATTTATCTGTAGTTTTAATTTTGCGGTATTTATGTTATAATATTGACCATAAACATTATGAATAAAGGAAAAGTTACTCAAGTTATTGGCCCGGTGGTGGATGTGGAATTTGCTGACCAGATACCAGCAATTAAAAATGCACTTACTGTTATGGTGCATAATGGAGAGGCAGAGTCTAAATTAGTATTAGAAGTAGCCCAACACTTGGGTATGAATAGTGTACGCGCAATTGCAATGAGTAGTACAGATGGTCTAGCACGTGGTCAAGAGGTTATAGATACAGGCGATCAAATCCTGGTACCAGTAGGTAAAGAGGTATTGGGTAGAATGTTCGACGTGGTAGGTAATCCAATCGATAACAAAGGTGATGTAAATTCTAGCAAGTCATACAGTATACATCGCGAGGCACCAAAATTTGAAGATCAAAGTACTGTAGCCGAAGTATTAGAGACAGGTATCAAGGTTATTGATTTGATATGTCCTTTCCTTAAAGGAGGTAAGGTGGGACTGTTTGGTGGGGCTGGTGTGGGTAAAACAGTGGTAATACAGGAGCTAATACGTAACATTGCTGCAGAGCATGGTGGATATTCTATATTCGCAGGAGTAGGAGAAAGAAGTCGTGAGGGTAATGACTTGTATCGCGAAATGGAAGAGTCAGGAGTGCTTAACAAGACCACACTTGTGTTCGGCCAAATGAATGAGCCGCCTGGAGCGCGTGCCCGTGTTGCGCTTTCTGCACTATCTATGGCAGAGTATTTCCGTGATGAGGAAGGCAAAGATGTGCTAATGTTTGTCGATAATATTTTCCGTTTTACTCAGGCTGGATCAGAGCTATCAGCACTACTAGGGCGCATGCCTTCGGCTGTGGGTTATCAGCCTACGCTAGCTACAGAGATGGGCCAGCTCCAAGAGCGTATCACGAGTACCAAGAAGGGGTCTATTACATCAGTGCAAGCTGTATATGTGCCTGCTGATGACTTGACTGACCCTGCGCCTGCTACAACTTTTACCCACCTAGATTCGACTGTTGTGCTGTCACGCCCATTATCTGAGCTCGGAATTTATCCTGCTGTGGACCCGCTAGACTCTACTAGTACAATACTAACCCCAGAAATAGTAGGTGAAGAGCATTACAATGTTGCTCGTGGTGTGCAAAAAGTATTGCAGAGGTACAAGGACCTGCAGGACATTATTGCTATTCTAGGTATGGATGAGCTAAGCGAAGATGATAAGAAAATAGTAGCAAGAGCTAGAAGGATACAGAAATTCCTTTCGCAGCCATTCTTCGTAGCGGAGCAATTTACTGGCGCTCCTGGACTATATGTTAAAAAAGATGACACGGTTAAGAGCTTTAAAGAAATACTAGAAGGTAAATATGACCATGTGCCAGAGCAGAACTTCTACATGCGTGGAGGCATAGATACAGTTGAGAAGTAATACAATGATTAAGTTTAATTTTACATCACCTGCAGGTCAAATATACAAAGGAGATGCACTTCAAGTAAGTGTCCCTAGTACTAGTGGTGTAGTGGTAATTTTACCTTTGCATACTCCACTTATTTCTACAATTAAATTTGGTGAGCTTGCTATAACTAATCCTGACAAGACTATTCGTCAATTCGCAGTTTATAATGGTGTCCTACATGTAAAAGATACCGAGAATGGTGGTACTGAAGTGAATGTGCTAGTAAGCTCGGCAGATGATGTAAAAGAAATTGATGCAAAAGTCGCCCAGGACGCAATTGCAAGAGCTAAAGATGTACAGGAAAATGGTGAGAGCTTTGAAGATGTAGGCATGAGTGGCAGCCTAATAGAAAGGGAGTTAAATAAAGTAAGGCTAGCAAAGAAGCACGCTAGAACTGGCTATATAAGTGATCATAAGGCATAGTTGTATAAAGCCTGGCTCATAAATAATTAGTTCGTATTCTGTGTAAAAGGTATTAAAAAGACTTGGAAATAGTGCTATAATATAAATTATAATTTCTATCTCATGATACTAAAATCTATAATAATTAGCGGATTCAAAAGCTTTGGTAAAAAGGTGGTAATAGATGTATCACATAATGTGACTGGTGTAGTAGGCCCAAATGGTAGTGGTAAAAGTAATGTAGCCGAAGCAATACGCTTCGTACTTGGGGAGCAAAGTATGAAAAGCATGCGTGGCAAGCATCAATCTGATTTGATATTTAAGGGATCATCAGAATTGCCAGCACTGTCTAGGGCTAGCGTAGAGCTCAAAATCGAAAATTATAAAAAGGATTGGAATGCCAACGCTTCACAAGAAGTGGCTCCATTTTTAGAATACGACGAGATCAGTCTAAAAAGGGAAGTGTATGCAGATGGTGAAAGTAAATATAAGATCAACGATGCAATAGTTAGACTGAGGGATGTACAAGAATTGCTAGCACTCGCCGGTATCGGCAACACTGCCCACACTTTGATTAGCCAAGGCGAGGCGGATAAAGTATTACTTGCAAGCTCAAAAGACAGAAGAGAAATACTAGAGGATGCACTAGGATTAAGAGTGTATCATCTGCGTATCAAAGAAAGTGAGAAGAAGCTGGACAAAGTCACCGAGCATTTGAAGGAAATAGAAATAATTAAAAGAGAATTGAAGCCTCAGTTAGCAGAGCTTTCTAGGCAGGTAAAAATAATCGAGGCAAGGAAGCAAGAGGCAGACAAATTAGAAGAGATAATGCTCTATTATGTCTATCAAGAAGAGAATGATATTAGACAAAAAAGATCTGCACTGTCGATCATTAACGATAATGATTTAGAAGGATTGAGGATTAGACTTTCTGAAGTAAATTCTAGAATAGTAAACCTAGAGTCTGAAATACAAAATACTACAGAGCCACAAGCAGCTATAGTATTTGATTTGGAGAGTTTAGGTAATTTAAGGCAAAAGGTAAATCACATCCAGAATGAAATTAGTGCTGCAGAAGCCAAAGTGTCATTATATTCATCTTTAGAAGAGAAAGCTAAAATTGTGATTGATAGCAAAGTGCAAATGCTTACACTACCGAAGGGATATGTGGAGGATTTCAAGTTTGAAATAATGCGAGGACTGGATAAAGCTAAGAGTGATATATCCATTCAGGACTTAGCGTCTGCGGTAGCAGTAATAGACGCTGCAAGAGATAGAACTAATGCATTTGCTGGAGCAGAGATAGATAGTACACCGAATTCACCAGCTGTAGCATCTAATGATTACAGCCAAGATATTATAGAAATTAAAAATAATGTAGTTGGCCTCATGGATACTAAATCTTCTTTGCTAGAAGATTTGAAGTCAAAGGAGACAGAGTATCAGGAGTATATCAAGTCTCAGAATGAAGCGCAAAAGGTAATTAGCGACAGCAAGTTACAAAATTTGGAATTAAAATCTGCACTACAGAATGAATACTATCAAATCGAAAAGCAAATTCGCGAGTCAGAATACAAAGCTCGTGAGCAAGCAGCAACAGTTGCGGCTCTAAATTCCAGAGAGCACTATTTAAATACTTTAATCGCGGAAGTATCAGTAATAATTGGAAATACATTTTTAGTTAAAAGCAAAAGCTTCGTACCAGATAATTCTAATGTACTGACAAGCAAAACTATTTTCGAGTTGGAGAAAATGTTGCAGAGGTCCAAGATTAAGCTAGAAGAGGCCGGTGTGGTGGATGCGGCAGGTGTGCTAGCAGAGTACGAAGAGATTAAGAAAAGAGATGAATTCCTGACCAAAGAGATGGAGGATCTGAAGAGTACCGAGCAGAAACTTTTGAATTTAATCATAGAGCTAAGGGAAACTTTGAAAATTGATTTTAAAAAGGGAATTGAAAAGATATCTTTTGTGTTTAATAATTACTTCCACGAAGTATTCGCCGGTGGTAGAGCTAAACTGCATTTAAAAGAAAGCAAAATTGAAAACAAATATACTACCATTGACGGTAAAGAAGTAGTAGAAACTGAAAGAATTGAAGAGTTAGAGATAGATGTAGACCTGCCAGACAAGAAGGTTAAGGATTTAAATATGCTAAGTGGTGGTGAAAGGTCTCTTACTTCTATTGCCCTCATATTTGCAATGTCATCAATTGCGCCACCACCATTTATAGTGCTGGACGAGACTGATGCAGCCTTAGACGAGCAGAACGCGCTCAGATATGGCAAAATGCTATCCAAGCTAGCAGAGAAGTCAAAGCTCTTAGTAATTACTCATAATCGACAGACAATGAATGAGTGTGACCTGTTGTACGGCATCACAATAGCTTCTGATGGTGCATCCAGATTACTGAGTATTAAATTTGATAAGTAGTTATATTACTATATATTTTATGCTATAATATTTACAACATGAATACAGACATAAATAGCAATGGAAATACAGATAATAGAATAATATCAGAGCCGGGTAAAATATATAATAAAGGTGATAAGGTAGAAGGAATAATTACTTTGACGAGCAAGCTGGAGGGATATGTAAGAGTGCCAGAGCATCCAGAAATGCTAAGCATATTCGTAGAGGCAAATAATATAGATATTGCATTACATGGTGACACAGTATTGGTGGAGATTGTAGGCAAGCGCGAAGATCCTAAAACTAAATCCGATCAATATATTGGAGTTGTAGAATCTATAATCAAAAGAGGCAAATACGCATATGCAGGACTAGTACAGAAGGAGGTAACTACTAGTAACAACGGCAAAGCAAATCAAAAGTCAGAAGTATACTTTTTCGTACCGCAGGATAAGAAGGTGTATGTAGATTTTATAATACCAGAGGAAAATTTGGCTGGTGCGGTAGATGGTGACAAGGTAGCGGTGGAAATAGTTAGCTGGAGTGGCCCGAAGACTATGCCAATAGCAAAGGTGGTCCAAATATTGGGCAAGCCTGGTAATAATGATGCAGAGATGCTGGCCTATGCAATCGAGAAGGGATTTAACTCTGAGCATGATGAGAAGGTGATAGCAGAAAGTGAAGAGATTAGCCGCAGAGGAATTAAGGAAGAGGATATGTCAGGAAGGAGGGACTTTAGAGGTGTGACTACTTTTACTATTGATCCAATAGACGCCAAAGACTTCGATGATGCTATTAGTTATAAAGTTTTAGAGAATGGACACATAGAAATAGGGGTACACATTGCAGATGTAAGCTTTTATGTCAAAGAGGGTAGTGCGCTGGATGGGGAGGCGGTAGAAAGGCAAACATCGGTATACCTAGTGGATAGATGTCTGCCGATGTTGCCAGAGGTATTGTCTAATGATTTGTGTAGTCTGGTAGAAGGTAAGGATAGACTAACTATGGCGGCAGTGTTCGAAGTGGATGCAGATTGCAATGTGCATAATGTATGGTATGGACGTACAGTGATTAACAGTAATCGTAGATTCACTTATGAGGATGCGCAGGATATAATGGATAATGGCACTGGGCTGTATTATGACGAGCTTGCTAACCTTAACAGGCTTGCCAAAATTTTAACTAAAAAGCGATTTGAAATGGGCGCTCTCAGCCTCGATAGTGAAGAGGTAAAATTTAAAATGGACGAGAACGGCTTCCCTATAGATGTATATATCAAAGAAAGACGCGACGTACACAAGATGATAGAAGAGTGGATGCTAATGGCCAATAGATATGTCAGTGAATATATAACCAAAGCTAGTGACAAGAGTATATGTATATATCGTATACATGATAAGCCAGACGCAGACAAGATGCATGAATTATATATATTCCTCAGATCACTAAATTTGAAAGTCAGAATTATAGATGGACTAATACCCACAGAGGACTTGAACAGAATATTAGCAGAATTAGAAGGACTGCCAGTCAAAGACCTGGTGCAAGTTAAAATTACTCGCACAATGCAAAAGGCTATATATTCTACCAAGAATACAGGGCACTATGGTCTAGCCTTTGAATACTACTCCCACTTTACAAGTCCGATACGTAGATACCCTGACGTAATGACTCATAGATTATTACAGAGGACTTTGAATAAAGATATACCAGACCCCAAAGAGAGGGGATACTTTGATCGTATGTGCCTGCGCGCTAGTATGCGTGAGAAAGAGGCCTCTGATGCCGAAAGGGGGAGTATTAAATATAAGCAAGTGCAGTATATGTCTGTTAGGCTTGGCCAAGTGTTAGATGGTACAGTTAGTGGTGTAGGTGACTTTGGTATATATGTAGAGGAGAAAACAAGTAAATGCGAAGGCATGATTAGGCTTAAAAATCTAGGAAATGACTTCTATATCTATGATGCCAAGTCCATGATTGTGAAAGGCGAGAAAACTGGCAAAGAGTTCAAAATAGGGGATAGAATTCAAATAGAAGTTATGTCGGCAGACCTAGACTTGAGACAAATTGACTATAAGCTTAAAAACTGATATAATACCCTCACTTAAAAATATGTTAAAAATAAGACTACAAAGAATCGGAAGAAAGAATGATCCACACTTTAGACTGGTGTGTACACCACATTATCTAAAGCCAAAGACTACTCAGTACACTGAAATACTAGGTACATATAATGTAAAGGCTGGAATTTTCGAGTGCAAAGCAGACAGAATCAAGCATTGGATCAGTCTAGGTGCTCAGGTATCTCCTACTGTTACTAATTTACTTATATCAAAGGGTGTATTAGAGGGTAAGAAGATAAATGTACTTCCAAAGAAGTCTATCACTACTAAAAGAAAGGAGTCAAAGTAGTCTGACGATTAAATAATTAAATAATAGGCTTCGTTTCGTAATATGGAATGTAAGTAGATATATTGTAGTTGGGGATTTCTGGCTTTTCAATATACTGCCCACATGCTAATATTAATTTACAGATAAGAATAATAAAATAACAGTATGAACAAAGATCAAGAATTTATTGAGATGATTGCAAAGGCGCTAGTAGATAATCAAGAGGCGGTAAAGGTGGATAGAAAGGTAGATGAAATGGGTGTGCTGATTACTTTGGATGTAGATCCGGCAGACATGGGTAAAGTTATCGGCAAGCAGGGCGCGACAGCCAAAGCGATACGTACACTACTGCGTGTAGTAGGCATGAAGAATAATGCTAGAGTTAATCTAAAGATTAATGAGCCAGCAGGATCAGAGCCTAAAGTTATGGTGGACGAAATTGGTACACATAGCGACGAAGGTGAAAACAAGTATCACATAGATACAGACAATTAAACAACAAAGCGCCGCTAGCGGCGCTTTGTTAAAATTATATGAATTATCACATAATTACACTTTTCCCGGAAAGCTGCCAAGCATACTTGAATACAAGTATATTAGGTAGAGCGCAGGCTGACAAAATAATATCTGTTAGTTATTATGATTTGCGTAAGTATACCAAGGATAAGCATAGGCGCACAGATGGCAAGGCATATGGCGGAGGGCCTGGGATGGTGCTTTGGGTAGACCCAATAATTAATTGTGCCCAGAAGGTGGAGGAGTCAATATCAAAGAAGTATAATAAAGCAATAACATTAAAGAAAAATATCGGTCTTAAAATTAAAAAGCCTAAAATATTATATGTACTTTTCACTCCTGAAAAAGTAGAATTCAACAATCAGCTAGCTAAAGAAGTATCACAGAAGTATACAGACATAATTTTCATCTGTGGTAGATATGAAGGAGTCGACGCTAGAGTGCGAGATATACTAGGGGCTGTAGAATGGTCGGTAGGGCCATATGTGCTGACAGGCGGTGAAATACCAGCCATGATATGTGTAGATGCGATCAGTAGGCAGATCAAGGGCGTGCTGCATGACGAGAACAGTGTAGAAGAAAATAGAGTAAGCAGTCACGATGTGTACGCTAGGCCAGAAATATATGAGTATAAGAAGAAAGTAAAGTCTAAAACAGGTGAAGTAAAATTCAAAATTAAAAAGTATAAAGTACCCGAGGTGCTACTGTCCGGTAATCATAAATTAATAGACGAGTGGAGGCTCAAGAATTAAGAGAATGTAAAACTCTGAATTTACAGTATGTATGTTTAGATATGAAATGCGATTGTGCTCGGTGATAAATTTTGTTATAATTGCCTAATCGCCAAGGTAGCTCAGTTGGTAGAGCACGTCATTGGTAATGACGAGGTCGGCAGTTCAATCCTGCTCTTTGGC
The DNA here is from genome assembly GCA_035905815.1 of Minisyncoccota bacterium. Lineage (GTDB taxonomy): Bacteria > Patescibacteriota > Minisyncoccia > Phycocordibacterales > UBA5272 > JAMIGE01. The sequence goes on from JAMIGE010000012.1 coordinate 40,138, forward strand.
TCCAATAAATTAATACAATACTATGCATGATTATATCGTGCATATTTATAAAAAGAGCTGTTTATGTTATAATACATAGATAAATATATGTCTTATAATTTTCAAAGTTTTGATAATCAAATCGATAAAGCTGTAGAGTGGCTACATGGCGAATTTAAAAGTATACAAACAGGCATGGCTACGCCATCTGTACTGGATAATGTACGTGTAGTGGCATATGACTCACTAATGGAAATATCGCATCTAGCAAGCGTAAATATAGAAGACGCCAAGACACTTCGAATTATGCCTTATGACAAGTCACAGCTGAAGGATATAGAAGAAGGGATTAACAAGGCCGACCTAGGACTATCAGTTGCTAATGATGGTGACGGTTTGCGTGTGATATTCCCACTACTAACAACGGAGAGGCGTGTGCAGTATGTAAAAATCGCCAAGGATAGATTAGAGGAGGCAAAGGTTAGGATTCGATCTGCTAGAGAGGATGCAAAGAAAGAAATAGAAAGAGGTGGCAAAGAGGGTGAGTACGGCAAGGATGACGAGAAGAGGATGCTAGACACACTGCAAGCCAAGATGGACTCGGCAAACTCTTCACTTACGCTTGCATTCGAGCACAAAGAGAATGAGATAATGAAATAATATGACAATTATATTATTCTTAATCATACTACTAGTACTGGTTATGGTGCATGAGTTTGGGCATTTTATAGTTGCCAAGCTATGCGGTATGAGAGTGGACGAATTCGGCGTGGGTTTCCCTCCTACGATTTGGAGTAAGAAATGGAGAGGCACAGAATACAAGGTTAATACCTTACCACTTGGTGGCTATGTTAAAATTTTTGGAGAGAATGGCAGCGATGATGATAATCAGGCAAAGCTAGATCCACAAGCCTTTGGCAACAGACCAAAATGGCAGCAAATATCAGTACTACTAGCGGGTGTGGCAATGAATTGGGCGCTCGCATATATAATATTCTTATCTTTGGCGCTATTCACCACACAGATGGCAAGCGTGGATAATCCTGACTATTCAGGTAGACTAAGTGATGTGCGTACCGAAATTTTGCAAGTGCAGGATGGTTCACCTGCTTCTAATTCTGGGATACTTGCCGGTGATCGTATAGTGTCTATATCATCTACTGCGGGCGCAAGTCTCTATAGTGCTTCTGCGACTCCTAATATGATGAAGGACTTTATAAACCTGCATGCTGACAGCGTCACTATTAATTATGTACGCAGTGGTGTACCTGGTACTGCAAACATGTCTGCAGTCGACGGCATAGTGAATGATAAGAAGGCAATTGGTATATACTTTGACAAGGTGGGTGATGTGCATATTGGCACAATGGAGGCTTTTGCATTAGCCGCTGCCAAGACAGTAGAGACTACACGCGCAGTCTATACTGGTACTGTAGAGCTATTCACCAACTTATTCAAAGGTAATACCGATATGCTGCATCAGGTGTCAGGACCAATTGGTATTGCTAAGGTGGTGGGGGATGCTAGTCATGGTGGCCTAGCTAGACTACTACTAGTAACAGCATTATTATCAGTCAATTTAGCTGTGTTTAATTTGCTGCCGTTCCCAGCGCTAGATGGAGGTAGGATAATTGTAGTAGCCATAGAGGCACTCACAAGGCGCAAGGTCCCAGCTGCTGCTCAGGCGTGGATTAATGGTATTGGATTTTTAATATTAATTGCAATTATGATAGCTGTTAGCGTGTCTGATGTTATGAAGCTAGTATAATAAATTCGGGAGTGCAAGTATGTAATATGTAAAAGCGCGGGCCAATGGCCCGCGCTTTGCGTCTGTGTTATGGATCCGTCTTTAGCGGCTCTCTTAATTCTGGATGCCAACCTGCTACTACTTTGTGTAGGGTAGTGTATCCGCATGCGCCAGTTACACATGTGGCAGTTTGGCTAACAATCGTCAGCTCTTTATTCTTCTCTGCTTCTAGTATTTTATTTGCTAGATCTGATAGTCTATTTGATGTATCGTCTATCACTATTCCTAGGCTGCTATGGTGCGCTATTGCGTTTACGTGTTTTGCAACAGTCTCCCAATCTTGCTCTGGGCTGTTGCGGAATACTATTTCTGGAGATCTTCTATCTTCCCCAGTTAAATTTTCCCATACTGTGCCTCGGTCACGCTCTATACACATCATTGCAAGTAGTATTGGGTATCTCCACGATTCCATTTCCAGCATGTGTGGGTTGTACATACAGCAGTCGGGGTTGTGTTTACCACCAGGCGGGCACCTAGGGACTAGTACAGTTCCTAGCGCCATATGGGGCCAGTTATTCATATTGGTACAATCAGTCGCTCTAGGCATGATGTCTCCTTTAGTTTAATGTGCTTTGCCAGGTATAATCTACCATATACCGCTCATGATTGCAAAGTAGTGACGTGCCGCCAAATGGAATAGATCACATTGACTTTTAATTCGAACTCACAATTTCCATTCGCACTCAGTATTCCCATTTGAATCACAATTTATGTATAAATGCATACACTTTTAAAATTTGTAAATATTTGCTATAATACATAGACTTTTAAAAGTATCAGTGCGCTGTATAGTGGTGCAAAATAGCAGTGTAAAACAGCTAGTACAATTTAAAAGTATATTGCCAGATCGTCTAATGGTAGGACACCTCCCTCTGGAGGAGGCTATCTTGGTTCGAGTCCAAGTCTGGCAGCAAATAAGAGCTAGCTCAAAATATCTAATTTAATAACAAAAACACTTTCATTTTAGAAAGTGTTTTTGTTATTTTGCTAAGTATTATTCTTATTTACTTTAAATTTACTTTTCACAAATATCTTTTAGCATTAACAATGCCTTTGGCCATGCATCTTTCATCATTGCTGACCATTCCGGAGTTACTTCTACATAAACATCCAACTTTGTGGTATCTTCCACTTCTGTAAATGTATAATTCTCATAAGCTGGTGCCCACGCCTTAATCTCGGGCGTATCAGTTAATTCTATTCCATTCATTATAAATCCATAGTGCTTAAAAGAAATAAAATCATTCTTTCTAACTTCTTCTACCTGGCTTAGCATTCCACCTATTTTACCTTCACCGTCTGGGCCCAAAAATTTTACACTTTCGCCAGTGACAAATTCCCCGCTACACTCCTTCTCATACCATGAGCCACCTGAGTTAAAAGCCATTGTCCAAATTCTATATCCTTCGTCTCCTAACATTTTCTCCCAAACCTTTTCTTTGTCGGCATTTATCTCAACTTCGAAATTTAATTTTTCTATCATATATTCTATTTATTTTATAAACTATCCTTGTTCTAAT
>JAMIGE010000013.1:0-20281 GCA_035905815.1 Minisyncoccota bacterium
GTATTCTGCGATCCAACAACAGGTAAGGTGTTGGAGTAGGCCTCGAAAATTTCAGTTTAACTTAACAGAGGAGAGAAATATGCCTATTGGTGTAGGAGACGAGGAAGACAACTTTAGATACTTCTTTTGCTCAGTTCTTTTTAGAAAGGGCGGGGAGGTTGAGTGCTTCTCGGAAGCGTTTGTTACTAATAATGGCAAATACCCAAGCAAAAAAACACTGATGGAATGTTTTGGGGTAAGTACTGGATGCGAGGCTGTTACGATCCTTAGCATTCAAGAGTTAACACAAAAGGACTATATAGACTTTATATTTGGATAATCCTGATCGATAAAAGCGCCGCACAGATGGCGCTTTCTTTTTGTATTATAGATTAAGTGTTATAATTAGTATGTACAAAACCAAATACACAAATATGAATCTATTTTTAAATTTTATAATATCAGCTGTGTCGACAGCAGTAGCAGCATATCTACTACCTTCTATACATATTGATGGGGTGAAGACTTTGATAATATTAGTAATACTATTAGGCTTTGCCAATGCGGTGATTAGGCCAATATTAAACATATTAGCATTACCACTTAATATTATCACTTTAGGACTATTTAGCTTTGTAATAAGCGGAGGACTTATATTACTGGTTGATAAATCTTTGGAAGGGTTCTCTACTAATGGATGGATGAGCGCAATACTGTTTGGAATTGTGTTATCTGTAGTCAATTGGACATTTTCAGTTTTCAAAGGTAAGGACTAATGTTTAAAAGCAATGGTTAATATTTAATTGTCTGAACTGTAAATATTAAAATAACAAGCGCAGCCGGAGGCTGCGCTTGTTATTTTTGTTATGGTTTGGGCTGTGTAGTGGCCGCGCTGTCTTCTGCCAAGTCTTCAATATCCTCAGTAATTTCTTCTACATCTTCCTGAATCTCGTCGATATCCTTGGCTACTTCTTCTACGTCCTCTTGAATCTCGTCGATATCTTTTTCGATGTTTTCTATATCCTCTGTAATTTCTTCCACGTCCTCTTGAATCTCGTCGATATCCTTGGCTACCTCTTCTACATCGTCCGCCAAGTCTTCGAGGTCTTCGGAAATTTCTTCAATTTCATGCTCTACCACCTCAATTGCTTTTGTATTTCTGTTTACACTCATTTGTATAAAGATTGATAGGTATATCGCCTCTAGTGATACTAGAGTGGTAAGTACTAATAGTATCTTATCAAATGGGAATATTTCAAAGGCAGCAAGTACGAACGCGGTTGTGAATATTATAGTATGCACTATAACACTTTGAACCGATCCCACCCACTGAGTGAAGTGTATTAGTTTATCCTCTAGCGTATTTGTAATTTCTGGTGATGATTTGTTTTTCATAATATATGTAATCATGCATTGTGCTGGCCGCGCTTGCTATTTACTAAGTATATATAATAGCATATAATGAGTATACACAAAATAATATAAAAATATGATAGTAATTTACAGCCTGTTTGCACTTTTAGTACCGGTTGCGATACTGGTAGCGGTGGTTTACTTTATTGTAAAGTTTGTAGCAAAGGGTGATGCAGAGGCTAAAATGCTTACTCCTAGAGAATTCGGTCTAGAGCTTGGAATATTCGTTTCGCTTTTCACTAGTATTGTGGCACTAGTAAATATTGCATTTGCTGCTATAGATAAGAAGTTTCCGGACATATTGGCAGCTGATAATAATTATTACAACTACACAGGGCCAATGTCAGAGGATATACGAATTGCCGTAGCAGTTATAGTTGTGGCTTTCCCTGTATATTTATTCCTAGTTTGGATGCGAGCTAGAACACTTAAGAATAATCCTGTGAGAGCGTCAATACCAGCGATGAAATATCAGAATTATGTAACAATATTTTTCTCCATTGTTTTCATAATTGGGACACTTATAAGTGTGGTATATAGTTATATTGGTGGTGAAATATCTTCAGCCAATGGACTGAAAGCGCTACTAGTAATAATCTTGTCTATTGCGCTATTCTTCTACTATTATATTTCACTTAAGAGGGATTATTCAAAGTCATCCAGCCTGTCTACGGCATTAATAGTATTAAGCTTGATTGCAGTGTTTGGTTCTGTATTCTACTCGGTATCAGTGCTAGGATCGCCAGCAGAGGTAAGGAAGATGAGAATAGACGACAAGAGGCTTACTGATTTGTATTCAATACAGCAGCAAATACTGACGTATTGGCAGCAGAAGAAAACTCTTCCCACAAGCACACAAGCATTCACTGCGGATGGATTTGGGGGCGGAATGATTATACCTAAGGACCCAGTGTCGAAAGAGCCATATGCATATAAAATTATAGAAAATTCTAGCATAGTAAAAGCAAAAGGTCAGGACTGTGTCGCATATTATCCAAACAAGTATAATCGCTACAACAATAACGGCGAGGTAATTAGTTATGATATATCTAAAATAAGTTGCGAAATGCCAAGTCAAGCAGTATTTGAAATATGTGCTAATTTCGAAACCTCGAGAATGTATGACGAGAATGGTATAGATCAAAGTACTAATGTGGCATTTGATTATGCTAGTCCCAAATATAATTCTAGTACTGCGGACGCAATATACTATGGTGGCTCATATGACAAGAGTCCTGTGTGGAATCACCCCGCAGCAAATACATGCTTTAAAAGGACTATCGACCCGACTAAATATCCTAACTATTAATTCAATCGAACATGCCAGATGAGGATAAGGCTAAATTTTGGAGAGTAAAGAGGAGGCTGATAGCAGTAATTGTGCTCGTGTTTGTGATATGCGTAATTGGGGCCTACATGTATTATAGCAAAGCAGAGCCTCTGCCGACATGTACTGATGGAGTACGAAATCAAAATGAATTAGGTACAGATTGTGGAGGCGTGTGTAAGTTGTCATGTCAAAATAGCTATAACCCCTTAATTGTTAAATATGCCAGAGCCGTAAAAGTGAAGGCGAACACATATGACTTGGTAGGGGTGATAGAAAATTCAAATCTAGATAAATACCCCAAAGAAGTCTCATACACAATGACTGCCTATAATTCAAACGGTACAAAGGCATCAGAAGTAAAGGGCGTAACATTTCTAAGCGTTGCAGCATCTGTACCAGTGATAGTTCAAAATGTAATATCAGACGCGCCTATTAATAAAGTTTTCCTTAGTATCGATAATGCTGTTATGTATGATAAGCAGGATGATAAGAGTAGTAGGGTAAAAGTTGTCAGCTCTTCGTATGATGACAATAATAAAATAATGATAGTAAAAGTTGTAAACGCCGGGGATATAGATGTTAGGAATCTGTCAGTAAGGAGTATAATCACAGACAGTCTAGATAGCGCAGTGGCAGCTGGGCAGAGGAATATAACTTTGATAGCAGCTGGGCAAGAGCAAGAGATAACTATGACATGGTATGAGAGTTTGGGGCTTCCTAATTTACGCACCCAAGTTTACATAGCAGCAGATCCGTATTACAATAACTAAATGAAATGGCTAGCATACTTCTCTAATTTGAAGCTACTTTTACTTTTAATGCCCATTATGCTCTCTGGGCTTATAACCATATCGAACTTTGGTGATGATAATCAGCTTTTCTATAAGCAATTAATATGGATTGTAATATCTGTATCTGCATTCATTGTACTATCTAATATTAGCTATGACTGGCTAAAGACAACGGACTTTGTGCTTATGTTTTATCTGGCATCGCTAGCGCTGCTTACAATTACTGTGCTGCTGGGCAAGGTGACCAAGGGCTCACAGGCTTGGCTATCGTTTGGATTTGCATCTTTCCAGCCTTCGGACTTTACCAAGCTAACACTTATAATACTACTTGCAAAATACTTTTCCAAAAGGCATATAGAGATTGCAAATATTCGACATATATTAGTCTCGGGGGTGTATGCACTTACACCATTTTTACTTATTATACTCCAACCAGATTTTGGATCTGGGTTTGTGATATTAGTAATTTGGGGGGGTATGATATTAGTATCAGGTATTAGGTTTAGGCATTTATTATTGGTGGTGGGTACGAGTGTTGTTGGGTTTGTTTTGGCGTGGGTGTTCCTATTTGTGCCGTATCAAAAGAATAGAATACTTAACTTCCTAGACCCTCTGCGCGACATCAGAGGTTCGGGGTACAATGCTTATCAGTCAATTATTGCAATTGGAAATGGAGGGGCCGCGGGTACAGGTGTAGGATATGGCACACAGTCAGAATTGAAGTATTTACCCGAATATAAAACAGACTTTGTATTTGCTGCCTTTGCCGAAGAGTGGGGCTTCGTAGGAGCTTTTACACTTATAATTCTATTTGTGTCCATATTGGTCTATTTTATATACCTAGCATATGTGGCCAAGTCAAACTTCGAAACTCTTTTCACTTACGGGGTAGTATTTTGGCTACTAACACATGCTACGATTAATATCGGCATGAACTTAGGAGTGCTACCTGTGACAGGTCTCCCACTACCATACATGAGCTATGGAGGATCACATTTACTGCTAGAGACAGTAGCCGCTGCGATGGTTATGGGTATGGCCCGCACTAGGAAAAGTATACACAGATCCAAAGTAGACATAGAAATCGCTGGGCTGGGGTAGCTTTAAAATAAAGACGCGCAACAATACAATATTATTTTAATTATGATTCCAGGGAGTTGAGTCCATCACGACCTATTTACAAGAAAGAGGCAATAGTGTAAGCTAAGGCAGTACTTCATACTAGATAAAGGAGAAGACGAATGACCTCTTATTTGAAACCACTGTCAAAGAAAGAGCAGACTGTATATGACTTACTAGTTAAGCACGGGGAAGCCCACGCCCCAGCAATAGCAAGAGCCTCAAAAGATGGCGAAATAACTATCCCCGCAAGCTACACATATCTGCGGAGGCTAAAGGCAAAAGGATTAGTAGAGTCAAGGACTGTAACCATACATTTTGTAGACGGGCCTCTGACTAGGGTGGTCTATAAGGTGAAACCAAGCAAGCCAGAAGCAGGCGAAAGTAAGCCAGCTACTGTATAGGTAGCCACAAGCCACCAAATAACCCCGACTAGGAATAGTCGGGTTTTGTTTTGGGTGAATACATATACATATAAACAAATTACTGCGCTGCTGGCGACTGTTCTAATTGGTGGTGGGGTAATACACAGATCTAGATTAATTTCTAAAATTATGTTATAGTGTGTCAGTCACCAAAGAAGCAGGAAATATGAGTATATCTTATATTTTAAAATATCCTGCGGAGGATACTTTGTGATATTAACAATAAAAATATGGCATTAAAGAAATCTAAGAAATCAGAGTTAATTAATGCTTATTCTGAGGCAATTGGTAATTCAAAATCAATGGTATATGTGTCTTTTAAAGGGCTATCTGTTAAAAAGCAGGAGGCACTAAGGAAGAAGCTATATTCAGAAGGTATTGGATACACAGTAGTAAAGAAAACCTTGTGGAACATTGCAGCTGACAAATCTAATTACGCAGGCGAGAAGCCAGTAGTAGCTAGTGAGATGGCTGTAATACACTCTGCAGATGAGATGTCCGCAGCTCGCGAGGCATTCGACTTTGCAAAGGCTAACAAGGGACTATTTGCAATCCTAGGAGGAGTATGGGGTGGAGAGTATCGTGATGCTAAGTATATGACTAGTATCGCAACTATTCCTTCGCGTGAAGTACTTATCAGTCAGATTGCATTCCTACTTAAGAGCCCAATGCAAAAGCTTGCAATTGGAATCTCTGAAGTTGCAAAGAAGAAGGCATAATTATAATTATTAAATAAATATATGGAAAAATTTGAAGACATTTTAAACAAGATCGACGCAATGAGCGTGATCGAGCTTAATGACCTTGTAAAGGCTATTGAGGAGAAGTTCGGAGTATCTGCTGCTGCTGTAGCTGCCGCAGGTCCTGCTGTAGCTCAAGAGGCTGCAGAGGAGAAGAGCGAGTTCACTGTACACCTAGCATCAGCTGGAGAGCAGAAGATCGCTGTTATGAAGGTAGTGAAGGAGGCGCTAGGGCTTGGACTTAAAGAGGCTAAGGATCTAGTAGATGGAGCACCGGTAGACCTAAAGGCTAATGTTAAGAAGGCTGAGGCTGATGACATGAAGAAGAAGCTAGAGGAGGCGGGAGCATCTGTAACACTTAAGTAATAATATAACAAAACAGCCCCAGTTGGGGCTGTTTTGTTATATTATATACCACAAAAAGCCTTGCTTCTCAAGCCCTATTTGCTTGTGCTATAATTGATACATGAATGAATTAGCTAAATTATTTGGTGGAGTCGAGAAAATAAAAATTATGAGACTTTTCCTGCATGCGGGAGATAAAAGCATATCTGCTGACACAGTAGCAGAGAAGACTAGATGCAAAGATGAGATAGTAAAGAAAGAGTTACAGTTATTGTCATCTATAGAGTTCGTCATCAAGCATAAAACAAAAGTTGTTACTTTTACTAAGAGGGGCCAATCATCCAAAGAGGTTGTCGCATATAAACTTAATCATAATTTTAGATACAATACAAAAATAAAAGAGCTATTGTTCGACTTCGAGAATTTGGATCCTAGAATAATTCAAGAAAGGCTACGCCCAGCCGGGAAGGCAAAACTAATAATTATATCAGGTATATTTACTGGCGACCAGAAGAGTAGATTAGATGTGCTCTATGTAGGTGAGCAAATTAAAAAGCCTGCAATTGAAAAGGTGATCAAAGAGATAGAGTCAGAAATAGGTAAAGAGTTGGCATATGTAACTATGGATGTAGAAGAGTATAAATATAGAATGAAAATGTTTGATACCTTTTTGCGTGATGTGCACGCTAGCAAGCACAAAGTCGTACTAGATAAGATAAAATAATTACTTAGCCATTGCGCTTTTGTTCAGGTATTCAAGTAGGTTATTAATATCTGCCTCTGGATTAATACTTCCAGAAATCACGAGCACGACTTTTACTTTGGTGGATGTAGCAATACCCATATTATTACTTGCGCCATTTATTATATCTACTAAATTAGCTTTTGGCTCTATATCAAATACTCCAGCAATACTATGATATTGTGTAGGTAGGAATCCGTAGCTCCCGCCATAGTATCCTTCCTTACCAGCAAAAATATTAAGAGTAGAACTAGAAGTAGTAGTGGCACTACTTATTGCTAGCAGGAACGGCTTAAAATCATTGGTATATTTAATAAGCTTAGCAATATCATAAACAGTAGATACAGTCTTCTCTGACAATCCAGAAGGTTCAACTATGTAAGTATTGGTAAGCTTGATGGCTGCAGCTTTGGTGTTCATCTTTTTAATAAAATTACTAGACCCATACTGCTTAATAACTGTATCCATCGCATCCTCGTCTGCATTAGTTAGTATTAGAGGTAATAGGTCTTTAACTTGAATTTTATTATTTTTGTATGTAATTATTTTCTCCTGATTTACTACATCTAGAGATACATTTGCTGCTAATAATTTACTATTACCTTCCATCGGTATTATCTGATTACCATTATATTCTAGCAGTATTTGCCCAGAGCTTAAATCCATAGCAATAGCCTGACTAGCTGTTAGACTTAATCCATCAGATTGTGCAATATAATACTGACTGTCGACAGTAGAGCTGCTGTAATAGCTATTATTGGTGATGTGTACTTTAGTATCACCCACAGAAGCAAAGTCATACACCTGCTTTGCGTCCGTGTCTAATAGTCTAATACACCCACCACTATATGAGCTGGAGACCTTTTTACCATCTTTGTAATATGGTATACCATGTATAAAATAGTTGCCAAAGAATTGCATTGCATATGGCATGTATACATTACCCAGACTAGAAAGCTTCACATCCTCTTTACTTTCTACTTTATAATCTCCGCCAGGGGTCTCATAGTAACTACCGGGCTTACCTTTTGTAAGGATTGGAAGTTTCGATTTAGTAATTCCATTTTCTATTAGCGCGATCTCCATAGAATCAAGGTTGGCAATTATTATTTTACCTGACTCTGTATTACCGTATTCTGATATCACTTCGGCATCGTCTTTACTTGTAGGCTGCTGTACTTCGACCTTTTCTGGAGTATTACTAGCCAAATAATCGCTACTACTTGCATGTATAATTTGGTTGGCGGTTGGGGTGACTATACCAGTGTTATCTCTGTGCCATAAAATATTTAGAACTAAGCTCGTAGACAAATACCCTAATACAAGGGCAATTGCGGGGATTATTAATATCAAAAGTCTGCTCTTGTTCACTGTTTGGCTATATAATAACATATTTACAATCAAAAGTGGATAACAGAACTTGTTTTAAAAAATACTATAGTATAATTAATCTATACTAAGAAGTAAGTGGCGCACAGTCAAAACTTCTTAATAATAATTTAAATTTAAAACATATATATGCAAGATTTAGTAAGAAACGTAGGTGCGAGTCTAGCAGACGTGCTAGTGAACATCGTAAGCTTTATTCCAAGCCTGATAGTAGCAGTGCTACTACTTGTGCTTGGATTTGCTTTTGGAGGAATATTAGGTAGAGCAGTTATGCATTTACTTGGCGCATTAAAGCTTGACTCTGGACTAGAGAAGCTTGGTGTAAAAGAAATAACAGACAGAGCAGGCGTTAAGCTATCTGTAGGTAAATTCTTTGGATTCATTGTAAAGTGGATTATCGTTATTGTGTTCACAATGGCAGCAACTGAGAAGCTAGGACTTAGACCATTCACAGTTTTCCTAAGCGGTATACTGTCTTATGTTCCTAGTATATTAGCTGCAGCTTTAATACTTGTAGCTTCTGTTGCTCTTGCAGAGCTAGTGCACAGATTGGTTGATAGCTCTGTACGCGCTGCAGGGATGAAGGCATCATTTGCTGGTACATTTTCTAAGTATGCAATTATGACAGTGGGTGTGATAGCCGCCTTGTCTACACTTAACATCGCAGCAAGCTTCATGGAGATACTATTCACTGGACTAGTAGCGGCTATATCGCTTGCACTAGGTCTATCATTTGGATTAGGAGGAAGGGATGCTGCGGCTAAGGCGATAGATAAAGTTCAGAATGATTTTAGTGCAAACTAATCATACTAATTAAATATAATTATACTGCATTGTCAGTGCTAAATTAAATAAATACCCCTCTTTATGCAGGGGTATTTATTTGTGATATAATTAGCGGATGAAGCAAAACAACTTTATAATACTTATAGGCAGATCAGGATCTGGCAAGGGTACACAAGCTCAAATATTAAAAGATAAATTATCAGCTATGACGGGGACTGATACCAAGCATGTCACAACAGGAGGTGGATTCAGAGAGTTTATAGCCAAGGATACAAATTACACAGCGCAGATGACTAAAGATGTTATGAATGAAGGAGGGCTTAACCCCGCCTTCTTAGCCATATGGAACTGGTCAAACATATTTATTAATGTGATCACAGGTAATGAGAGCATTATACTAGATGGGGCGCCGCGCAAAGCCCCAGAAGTATTTGTACTACACTCAGCAATAAAATTCTATAATTTTAAAAAGCCTATAGTGGTATACTTGGATGTCTCTGAAAGTTGGGCAAAGGCAAGGCTAACAGAAAGAGGTAGAGAAGATGATAAGAGCATCAAAGAGCTAAATAAAAAGATGGAGTGGTTTGAGCGAGATGTACTAGAGTGTATAGATTGGTATAAAAGTGATCCGAGGTATGAGTTTGTCCATGTGAATGCAGAGCAGGGGATAGACGAAGTGGGGGCAGAGCTTATGACCAAAATTGAGCAGTATATATAATCATATGAGTGTAACAATTAAAACATCGGAAGAAATAGTTAAATTAAGAAAGTGTGGCAAGGTGCTAGCCAGGCTGCTGCGGCATCTAAAAGAAAACACAAAACCAGGAATAAGTACTGGAGAAATAGATAGCATGGCGCATGACTATATATTATCAAATGGTTGTGACCCTGTACTTTTGAATTATCAGCCATACGGAGCGAATTATCCGTATCCGGCTACACTATGCATTAGTCTTAATGATGAAATCGTGCACGGCATACCGAGCGATAACAGGATAATTCAAAACGGTGACATAGTATCATATGACTGTACTATAGGATATGAAGGTATGATAACAGACAGTGCTATTAGCTTTGCGGTGGGTGAATTAAGCGAAGACGAGCTGCAGCTCTTAGATGTAACAAAGGCCGCCCTGAAGGAGGGTATCAAAGCAGCGCAGCCAGGCAAATATATAAGTGACATATCTAAAGCAATAGAGCAAAGTATCCCTAAGAAATATGGAATTACTAAAATATTCTCTGGGCACGGGGTAGGTTATAAAGTACACGAAGAGCCGTATATACCAAATTATTATGATGGAGTGAAGGGGGTAAAACTAAAGCCTGGTATGGTGCTAGCAATAGAGCCGATGGTTACATTAGGATCAGATGATGCGGACTTTCTAGACGATGGATATACCGCAGTCACTGCGGACGGGTCCAAGGCCGCGCATTTTGAGCACACTGTAGTAATAACTGAAAGTGGTTGCGAAGTGCTTACTGTAGAGTAGTATAAAAGTGCGCGCATATACATGCCACGGATGAAAATATTAAAGTGCGCGGCCGGAGGCCGCGCACTTTAATATTTTACTTTAAATGCTTGATATAGTCGCTAAGCTTTGAAATTTCTACAGTGTCCTGGCTCCTGGTTTCCATGTTGCGGATTATGACAGTACCATCCATAGCTTCCTTTTGTCCGAATATTATAGAGTATGGTATATTCATACCTTCTGCATAGCCTAGCTGCGCTCCTAGTGAATCTTTGGTTATGGATTGGTATACTGATATTTTTGCCTTTCTAAGTATTTCTAATATTGCTAAGCTCTTAAGTTTTGCTTCGAATCCTAATTGTATGAAATAGAATTTAGCAGGTTTTAATATTCTAGGGCAAAGCTTTTTGTGATCAGGGAAAAGTAGTACTCTGTCTAGGCCTATGCCAGTACCCACTGCAGGTATGTCCTTCTTGGACCCCATTTCTTTGGCCAGTCTGTCATATCTACCACCGCCGGTAATTGTAATTTCTTTCTCTATTCCGTTTGCATCTGTTTCTATTTTAATAACCTCGAAGACAGTGCGAGAGTAGTATGATAGTCCGCGTACTAGTGTGTGATTCATTCTATAGGTTATACCCATCTCTTCTAGGTACTGTAGTACCTCTTTGAAGTGCTTCCTAGCATCTGCTGAGAGGTATGCCACAGATTGTGGTGCTGCCTCTTTGAGTGGTATGCATTCTGGCTTTTTGCAGTCCAGTAATCTTAAAGGGTTAGATTTAATCCTTTCTTTGCAGTCGACACATACAGTAGATATATGTTTCTTGTAGTAATTCGTTAGATCTCTGATGTAATTTGCGCGAGTCTCTTTGTCTCCCATGCTGTTAATGTCTATTACTAGATCAGTAAAACCAAACTCTTCTAAAATCGTCATCAATGTTTTAATTATAAGAGCATCGGCTATACTTTTTTCTGTGCCTATAATTTCTAAATCAAATTGCCTAAGCTCTCGCAGTCGCCCTCTCTGTGGGTTCTCATGCCTCCATACTGGGCCATAGCTGTATAGCATTACTGGCTGAGTTAGATTTTGCATTCCGTGTTCTAAATATGCTCTCATGATGCCAGCTGTAAACTCTGGACGCATTGCTACCTTTTCACCGCCCTTGGTAGAGAAGTTATACATCTCTTTGTCCACAATATCCGTACCCACACCAATTGATGAAGTAAATACAATCTCCTTTTCTAATGCGGGGATTTCAATTGGTTTAAATCCGTAATACATTGCTACCTCTTGCGCCTTTTCAAACATACCTTGATATTGGTAATACAATTCATCCAAATGATCATGCATTCCCTTTAGTGATGTAGGAGCGTCCTTTTTCTCCACTTTCTCAGCAGACTTTTTGCTTATTACTTTTTCTTCTGTTTTAGTTTTGCTTGTCATATTATTAGTTAGTATTAGTAATTACATTTTCACCGTCGCTGAAGGCGGGCGCTGGGTGCAACTCTGCAGAGGTGAGAGGGAATATTCTGGCGGATACTTTGCCATCCACTTCGCTTATTTTTAAAGGCCCCCATGATCTGCTGTCATAACTTTCCTCTCTATTATCCCCCATAACTATTAATTCATCCGCGCCAGCTTTATAGGTCTGACCCTTGTATTCTACTGTCTCACCAGCTAGTCCAATCACTCTTTTGACAAAATGTTTGCCCGAGTATGGGCTCCCCTCTTTTTCAAATTTGAAAACTATAATATCACCTCGCTTTAGACCACTGCTTTTGTATGCAACTTTGTCTATTAGTAACACTTCACCAGTATGCAAGTTTGGAAGCATACTTCCACCATCCACAACAAAAGGTTGTATTACAAAAGTTTGCACCAGCTTTACAATTAAAATAATTGCTATCATCCAGCTCAGCATCGACACAGGATTCTCTTCGGGCTCCAAAATTTTTATTTTCTTAAGGAAATTACGAGTGGGTATAGAAAATATGGATATTATTAATAGTATTATGACGGCAAGTAGGATTATAAAAACTGTATATGATAATGAGTTATCGCCAATTTGGAAAAAGTCAGAAAGTGATTGCATAATTTGATATAACTATTTGTGTAATTATACTCACTATTATATAATATATTTATGAAATATGCTATCTTCCTTTTGGGTAACCCGGGCAACGATTATAAGCTTACAAGACACAATGCTGCGCGCATACTTTTTGAAAATGATAGTAGTATAATATACACTAACGATAATACTAAAAATTGTGATGAGCAAAGCATTATATTAGATATTGATTTTGTAATACCAGATACATACATGAATCTGTCTGGGGTATTTGTTAAGAATTATTTAAAGTACAAAAGTAATGTAACACCTATAATCGGTTATGATGACAAAGACATAGAGCTAGGCAAATATAAAATCGGAGTATATGAAAGTAGTGGCGGACATAATGGGGTGCAGAATATTATAGATCAGCTGGGTAATAATAAATTCTTGCGCCTAAGAATTGGAATTACTCCGAAGGAGCTCATGCCAATACATGGCGAAGGGGTCGTGCAAGGATTTGTTATGGGGAAGTTTAGAGAGGAGGAGGTACGGATGATTAAAGGTCTGCGCGATAGCATTGTTAAAGATTTGCAGAAATATTTAATTAGTAACGCAAACTAACTTTCAAAACATAATAGTTAAAATGCTCATTTTTGTTGCTTCTTTTAATTTGTTTTAATCGTATATATAAGATATAATTAATATACAAATATATGGAAGAACTATTTTCTTGGATTGCATTAGTATTATCAATTATCGCCTTGAGTAGAATAAGTGGAATAGAAACGAGGGTTCAAAAGCTAAGTAAGGCAGTAGAGTCTGCAGCTGTTGCACTAGGACTGAAGCCGGAGTTAAAAACACAGAGCACACTTGATTCTGTTGGTAATCAAACCAGAACTACAAATCTCACAAGTGGTAGCGATGTGTCAGCTACTCATGATACAGACGTAGCTAAAAGTGAGAATTTAAACACCTCTAAAAATATGATAAACGAAGACGATCTTGTTATCGTGAGCAGCAGCTCTAACTTTAGTGCTAATGGCCCAAAGTCAGCCAGCAACAGTAGCGAACCTGATCCATTTATAGCTTGGGTAATGGATAATTGGATGATGAAGCTGGGAGTTGGATTAATTTTAATAGGGTTTGTCTGGGCTCTTAACTATGCATATCAAGCTAAGTATTTAACAAATACTGGAGTGTCTGTGCTCGGAATAATAATCGGTCTCACAGTACTGACGTACGGATTTATAAGGGCTAAATTATATGTAAAGCAAGGTAGCATATTTATGCTTTTGGGTACAGGCCTTATTATGCTTACTGCCTATTTTATGAAAATAATGCAAGTGGTCGATAGTCAGTTGATTCTGATGTTGATAATGGTCCTGTCATTGGCGGTTACCGCTGCGGCCTCTGTACTTTATAATACTGCATCACTTTCTATAGCTTCGCTTGTGCTGGCAATGCTAGTACCCGCAATACTTTCAAATGGTAGTAATAATTATCTTAATCTATATATCTACCTACTTATTGTAGTTGTCAGTACAATTTGGGTGGTTGCAATTACAAGATGGAGAGTGCTTACTTTGCTTGCCCTTATTGGTGTCTGCGTCTATAGCTCATCAGGGGTGATCTCCGGATTTGGAATATATACCAATCAAGTATTAATGTTTAGCTTTGTGTTCGCTGCCATATTCTTCTTAACTAATACTGTGTCTCTTCTTAGGAATCGTGATCTAATCGACGACACAAATAGTATGGATGGTAATAGTAGTGCCATGCCAGACATTATTGCGGCGATACTCAATGTTGCCATGCTCACCACATTAATATTAACAACAATGGCAAAGGATTGGCATGTGCTAGTGCTCTCTCTAGTAGCAATAACTTTTGTAATTGGTGCATATATTATTTATAGATATACTAGAAATCCACTGCCGTTCTTTACCTATGCAGGCATAGCGGGTGTATTGGTAGCTTACATTACATTTTTAGCGCTAGGAGATAGTAGTAAGGCCTTGTCTGCAGCTTATACAGTAGAAGTTGTTGTGCTTTCGCTGCTTGTATATATGCTTACCAGGAGTGTTGGGCATGCTAGTAAGCCTCTAGTTTTGTTGTCTGTACCTCTAGCTTTAATTATTCCAAGCATTACAAATATAATTGCTAACAAGACTACTACTACGACAATCAACCCTAACTATGACTATTATAATCCAATAGGTAATTCATACTATGTGTCAATATCAAACAATCTGTGGCTGGATTATTTAGTTGTTGTTCTATTCCTAATGGCTAGTGCTGGGACCGCAATGTATTATAAGTCGGTTAAAAAGTCTACTGATAATGAGTTGATAATGAATTTAATTTTATTAGGAGACGGCCTGATCATGCTAGCTTTGATTTGGGGTGTGTGCCAGACACTTTTTGGAGAGTCTATGGGCGTAACAGCAGCTCTTATAATTTATGCAATATTAGGAGTGGCAGCATATGCATATGGCAAGAATACTAACAATGAGGTGGTTAAGGTTTTGGGCGGTGCACTGATTGGGCTTACTATGCTGTGGCTAGTGTCTATTCTAGCGGCAATGGGCCCGGTCGCAAAAGTTACAGGATTCATAATTGTGGGAGGTGTGCTATTATCAAGTGCCTTTATGATTAAAAAGAAAAATTAATATAAATATACATACATGCTTCATAAAAACTTGAATACGGGCGAGCTCTCAAAGCATTATTACCTTCTATTCAGAAGCGGATTCTTGGCTTACGTTTTGGCTGCCACTCTGTACTCCGGAGCTGTGTATGCAGAGAGTGCAGAGCCTGTGTCAATACCCGAGATTAGTAAATTTAAGAATGTTACTAGTATAGATACTCTGAATATCAAAGTTCCAAAGGTTGTTGAGGTGTCATTAGATAACATTCAGTACAGCATGCAGACAGAAGTGTTTAATAGTACTGATTCAACTTTTGTGCCGAGTATAATAGTTGATGCTCCTTTCGACAATAAAAGCCGGACAGTTAGTTCCAATTCAAGGAATATGTATAACTTGTACGATAATAATTACAATACTTCAGAAAGATTTGAGGTGAATGAGCAAGGGGAAAGTGTGACAACTTTTAACCTGGACTATTCCAAGCCGATAAGTACTTATATGCTTAAGTTATCATTAGCAAACAATGCGTCGTGGCCAAGAAAGGTAACTATAAAATACATAGATGAGAATGGTGAGGAAAAGATTGCACTCAACGGTTTACCTTATAATAGCTTATTAGTTTTCCCAGAGGTAACCTCTAGCAAATATATAGTCACTTTTGTTCACTCTCAGCCACTAGTTATAACTGAGCTGGATATGGACAGCAATGCAAATGCCTCTTTCAATTTAAAGCTCCGCTTCTTAGCAAAGCCTGGCAGTAATTATCTATTGTATAGCCACAGTGATGTGTATGTACCCATAACTCACACAGAGATGCCAAATCTTAGCGACGACGATAATATATACAAATACAGCGGTAGTTTAGCTTTAAAGACGAATAGCTACTTTATACCAAATGATGTAGACGCAGACAAAATTCCAGACACAAGTGATAATTGTGTAAGTGTATCTAATACAGAACAGATAGATACAGATAATAATGGAAGAGGTGACTCTTGTGATGATTTTGATAAAGATGGCGTGCTAAACTATACAGATAATTGCCAGTCCGACCCAAATGCAAGTCAGTCTGATATTGATAGGGACGGACTCGGGGATGTCTGTGATAAAGTGGAATCTAGAATAGCCGAGAGGTATAAGTGGCTACCATGGCTCGGCATTGTTGTTGGTATAATTGTAATAGGTGGTCTGGGCGCTATTGTGGTAAGAGACCTAAATAGCAAGAAGTTGAATAGTTAGCATTTCTTGCATATATAATAGTTCTAATAATTAAACCCCTCGCACGAGGGGTTTATTATGTATTATTTAGCTTTTAATGCACGCAGATGATGTCTGACGCACTCTTCTAACGCCTTCACGTTATAGCCACCTTCTAGTACAGATATGACTTTTCCATCGCACACCATGTTCGCTGCTTCAACTATTAACCTTGTAAGGCTATAGTAGTCCCTGGAGGCAAGCTTTATATTAGTTAGAGGATCAGATGCATGCATATCGAATCCTGCAGAAATGAAAATCAGGTCTGGCTCCCAATCAATTAGTGTAGGGATGACAAATTTTTTGTATATCTCTTCTACTTTTTGATATCTACTGCCTTCTGGGATCGGTATTCGGCACAGGCCATCATCACTTAACCTTAATATATTGTTAGGACTGTACTTGCAGCCACTCTGAAACGATGACAACAGCAACACCTCGCCAGTTCCTCGCTCGTCCAGTATTTGCGCGGTGCCATTACCATGATGCCTGTCAAAATCTACGATAGCAACTCTGTCCAGCCCCAAACTTCGGCTATATAGAGCGCCAATTGCTACATTGTTAAATATGCAAAAGCCTTCACCGCGATTAGTGCCCGCATGATGTCCCGGTGGTCTGACAATGCAAAACGATCTCTGATGCACTCCGGCCACAGTGTTGTCTACCGCATTACATACTGCCCCTACAGCATAAGTGGCAGCTAGGAAAGTATTAGACGATATGCGGTTGTAGTATTGAATTCTGGGGTCAAATAGATATGCTAGCGCGCTCCTTAGTGGACCACGACCGCTAACCTTTTTGATAAAATCAATATAGCTTGTGTCATGTGCGAGATTCAGCTGCGCATCTGTAGCCGGCCCCGCAGGATCCAATTTTAGACCTAGCTCATCACACATAAAGTCTAGCTCTGTTATCCTTTCTGGTCTTTCGGCAATAAAAGGGAAGCCTAGATGCTTTATAGAGGCAGTTGGGGCATATACGGTCGGCTTAGTCGAATTATTCATAATCATCCTCCATGTTGTGTGTACAGTTATGTGCAACTATTGCAATCCTAACACAATATTGGTTGGGCATCAACAGGAGTATATTTGATTAATATATCTTTAAATGATATGATCAAAAAAGTCGTATAATATTGGAGTAGTAATGAGTAGGACACAGATATACCTGGCGGTTGATCCGCCAAGGACATCAATACCAGAGGATGCATTTAGTTATGATCGAAGTGCTCGGCAATTATCAATCATTGCCTGCATACCGGATGCTTTCTGTAATTTTGACCAAAACGGCGACAAGCGTGGTCGCACTCGTTCGCGCGAAGAGCAAAGCTTGCATCTCTGTCACAAGGTTCTGAGGGTTACAGTTGATGTCGCCAAGTATCTAAGGGGGCCATCGCCACTTGGGCAGCCTGCGATACCAAATTTTGAAGTGGACATAATAGATAGGCCTAAAATAGAATTTGATTATAACGCAAGCAAATCACTAGAGCTATTCGGCTTAAGTCCAAAGGAATTGAATACACTCTTATGCAATATTTTTAATAGAATACCAGGATACATAGACACATGTAAATTCGAAGAAAAGGGTAGAGATCAAGTTGTCGACAGCATTGTCAGTAAGACTGTCTACCTTTATAACATGTGTCTGCGAATCTTTGCGTCTAGAAATTCTATTAAACATAAGCACCCGGATGAGAAAATCCAATTACCCAGGAGTGTGCACAGAGGTAAGAGATATGTGAAACTTGCCCCGTTCAACAAGCCGCTGAGAAGTGATATAGCCCACAGCAATATGATGGGGGTTGTCGAGCATATTACTAATAGATGTGCTGATCCATAGACATGTGCAGCCCCAGCCGCATGGTAAAATTAAAAACAAAACGCAGAGTAATCTGCGTTTTATTATTATTTGAACATAAAGGAAATAGTGATATAATTAAGAAATATGATAGAAATAATTAAAAAGCTATTTAGCTCAAAAGAATTTTATAAGACAATCAAAGATAAGAAGGTGGGCTCGGCAGTAGGAATTATTGCAGTACTATCATTGGTAATAGCAGCTATTATGGCTCTTACT
Organism: Minisyncoccota bacterium; assembly: GCA_035905815.1. Taxonomy (GTDB): domain Bacteria; phylum Patescibacteriota; class Minisyncoccia; order Phycocordibacterales; family UBA5272; genus JAMIGE01. The sequence continues at coordinate 18,567 of JAMIGE010000013.1, forward strand.
TTTTATATTAGTACAGGATTTACTCTGAAGGGCGACATCGATAACTTTGTACAAGAGAAAGTCATGGCTGAATTCCCGGATAATTTACGTGTTACGAATACTGCAGGAATAATGTCTTCTAATATTAATCCTATAACTTTTGGAGCAAGTTCTGACCTTACAGGTGATGAGGCGGCAGCTTATGAGGACTATAATCAAAATATTAGTAGTGTGCTGACATTAGACACAACCAAAGAGGCTACAATGAGAAACCTAGAAGAGAGTGGCTCTGCAATATTTATAGGTAGTGATGGTATGATAGCAGTGAAGAGTAATGGCCAAGTGCAGGCTGCACAGTCCAGAGACTTCCCTGACTTTGTAGCAGACAAAACAACTGTTACAGATATGGTAAACAAGATCTCTTCGTATACATATTTAATAGCGCCAGTAATTGCGGTAGTTATTATGGTGGCAACTTTTGTATTCACATTCATAGCCTGGATAATTACATCATTCGTGGCCTCTGTGGCGACTTTGATAGTCAGTAAATTTGGTAACACTGTATATACATGGGATAATTGTGTCAGGATTGCTTTCTATGTTGGTATACCAGTAATATTTATCTTAAATGTACTAGCGCAAATACTTCCTATGCTCTCTCCTATATCAGTTCCATTATTTTGGCCTTCTGTAATTCTAATACCTATGATTTATTTTTTGTGGGTGAAGAAGAGTTAGTAGCTAGTCGATAGTAAATAGTAATAGCCGCCATAGGCGGCTATTACTATTTATGTATAACACTTCGTAGTTGAGAATTCTATACACAAACTAAACACATGCAGCAGTGTGTATTTTTTTAACGTAGGTGTCCCTGCTAGGAATCGAACCTAGATCTAGAGCTTAGAAGGCTCTCGTTCTATCCATTGAACTACAAGGACTTGTTTGCTTTTACATTCGTCATCATAAGTGCAGTGTGGCACACCCAAGAATGTAAAGCTGTTATATAATACCACATTTTAAGAATTTTTCAAATAGTGCATATATAAGCAGCTATATGGCAACAATCGTGCTAATATTAATAATATGAAAGACATATTTAAAATACACAAAACACCGGCTGTATTATTAGTAATTTATTTAGGGGTATTAATTTGGTCTGGTATTAGGCCGGTTGATTATCCAGTGTGGCAGGTAGAGGCCGCCACATCTTTGCTGCCAGTTGCTATATTGTCTGTGTTGTACTTTTTTAGAATTAGATTTTCTAGCACAGCATATATATTAGCTGCAGTATTACCAATCATGCATGCGATCGGAGCTCATTATACATTTGCGAATGTGCCCTTTGAGTGGTTTAATAATTTGATACACAGCGATAGGAATATGTATGATAGAGTAGCTCACGCTAGCGTAGGATTGTATTCATTTTTAATTATCGAAGGCATGATAAAGTTTGAAGTTATAAACAAAAAGTGGGCGGCGTACAGCTATGCAATATTTCTTATCATGGCGTTGGCTGCTGCATATGAGCTTTTTGAGTGGCAATACGCAGTGTCTGTTAATCCTGAGGCTGGCATAGAAGTGCTCGGGTCACAGGGGGATGTTTGGGACGCTCAAAAGGATATGCTTATGGATACGCTAGGGGCTATACTCGGGGCTATTATTTACTTTGTTTGCTCTTACAAAAGTAAGGTTAATTTTAAGTAAACATAGTAGGCGGCAGACTTAGAATTTAAGAA
>JAMIGE010000014.1:0-19797 GCA_035905815.1 Minisyncoccota bacterium
CCCATCCACCCCAAGCAATATACCAGAAGCAAGTCCTGATTCTGGACTTTGCATACTCTTCTCCAGATTGTGAACTAGTGCCCATTTAATTCTGTATAAATATCTCTTTGCTATATCGTAAGCACTAGCAGCAGACCCAACCTTTGTGACGACACCATAATTAAAAGTGTATTTAATATTTCTTATATACAAATATTCACCATAATCAAAACTGCGCGTAGAGATTGATGGATCCGGTAATATTACCCCACCAGTCTTTAGTACTCCTTTTAATGATACAACATCTGCATACTCATAATTGTTAGCGAGAGTTGTGGTAACTAATATGTTCTCATTACTACGCTGCTTAGGTAGTGGCTCTACTACAAACTTCTGATAATTATCCGAATATGATATGTCGCTGATTATTCTAAAAGTTCTGGTCGATACTATTTGCTCCTCGGGACTGCTGTAGTATGTATCTTTGTATGTATTAATCTTGCCATCATGCTCTGCAAGTATAATACCAAAGAGCATGCCTATAGACACTGCCAACATCCCGGCCTTGACTTGTATATTTAGCTTCACCTCTTTACCTGTATGGCCAGTGCTCAGACTAATGATGCAGACAATTGCAGCCGCAACTAATAGTAGCTCTAGTATATGTATCCCAGTGTAATTATACGCATATGCAATCCCTAGTGATAGTCCAACAGACAACGAAGGTAGCACCACCCGCATACTACAGATTATTAACTATGTGCGAACTATTTGCATCTGCGCACTCAGTTGCTATTGTATCTGCTCTTTCATTACCAATATCACCAGCGTGCCCCTTTACATACTTATAAGCATGAGTGACGCCAATTTTTTTACACTCGTCATCTAGGAGTATTAGCCTTTCCCAAAGTTCACGATTTAGCACGTCCTTCTTCTGGCTATTCTTCCAATTATTCTTGACCCAGCCATACCGCCATTCATTCATACCCTTAACTACATATTGACTGTCAGTATACATATCTATTCTACTCGCTACACTTTTTAATTTTGAAATATTCGCAACTACGTACTTGAGCCCCATTATCATCGCCGTTAATTCCATTTGATTATTAGTCACATTCGCCGCACTACCACCTACTTCAAAAATCACCCCTTCACTATCATAGCCCACCACACCCCACCCGCCTTTGCCAGGGTTGCCGCGACTAGCGCCGTCTGTATATACCTTTATCATGTGTAAATTATATCACGATATTAGCTATTTAATATCAGTTATCATCATCTGTATGCCGCCCCGATATTTATCTTTCTTGATAGTACCAAGTATATATCTTGCTTTCTTTATATTGTCTTTCATTTGAGTATCAACATTCCACCGTATTGCTTTCAAATTACCACAACCCGGAAAGCTCACTTCAAGGTGCCGATTATCCTGGCCAAAAGTCCTAGAAGTCATTGCGGACCCTACTACAAATATTGGTGAAGGATTTCCAACTCCATACGGCCTATACTTTTCAATCCTTTCCAAAAGAGAGCCTGTAACACTCGCAAGATCAAGCATTATTACATCCTGTTTCTGATTATTGTCATGCTTTTCTGGGGTATATAATTGCTGTAATCTCTCCTTAAACTTATCCAAATTACTAGGTAGAAGTGCGAACCCTCCTGCTTCTTCATGACCACCATAATGCACAAGAAATTCTTTACACTCACTCATTAATTGAACTACGTTGGCTCTATTCTCACGCTTTCCTGACCTCACACTACCCTTTAAAGTACTCTCATCTTCACCCTCGCCCCAAACGAACACTGTCTTGCCAGTCCTATCGGCGATTTTCTGTGAAATGAGACCAAGTATTCCTGGTGTCCAACTTCTATTACCCACAACCACGATATTATCATTCTCAAAATCAGAGTAGTTTACCATATCTCCAGCTGACAATACATCCCTTTTTCTTTGATTATTAAGCATTTCTAGCGCATACGCTGAATCCAATGCCTCTGCACCCACTTTTGCTAAAGCATTGAACGCTATCATTGGATCATCCATGCGACTTGCGCTGTTTAGCCTAGGCGCAATTGTAAAAGACACAGACTCTTCGTCTAATCCGCCCAATGTCTCTTTACCAGAGCTAAGCAGCTTAAGCAGTCCTTGTCTTTTAGTTTTATTAAGGACATTAAGTCCATAAGTTGCCAAAACTCTATTTTCTCCCAATAGCGGCACCATGTCTGCAATAGTTGATATACCCACCATATCTAGCCACCATTTTGCTTGCTCAGCCTTTACGCCGTACTCATCGCCGTATTTCACAAGAAACGCATATGCGAGCTTCCATGCTGTAGCGCAGCCACATAGCATCTTCTCTGCATACTCGCAATCATTCCTCTTAGTATTTATGACAGCAAATGCCGGGGGCAATACTTGTCCATTATCTGCAATTAGAGGAAGATGATGATCTGTAAGTATCACATTTATGCCATATTCTTCTGCATATTCCACCTCCTTAACATTTGTGATTCCCAAATCGACAGTAATCATTAATGTATACTTTTGCCTTATTAAGCTGTCTATTGCCCCGATGTTCAAGCCGTACCCCTCCTTATGCCTATGTGGTATATAGTTTGCAAAGTCCTCATATCCTATTTTCTTGAATAGATCATGTAATATCACAGCGCCCGGAATTCCATCGCAATCATAGTCACTATATATTACAATTTTCTCATGTCTTTTAATTGCTAAATGTATTCTATCTACAGACTTATCCATGTCCTTTATCACGAACGGATCATGAGTATGCCTGTCCCATTGTGGGTTTTGCAACTCTCCATGTCTTTGAGATATGGACTTTTCCCATTCGTCGATAGTAATTATATTCATATTATGATTATAGCACTTTATAATGATATTCAGAATACCGACCATTATTATAGCCTTAGTCTTCTTGATAATTTGACATTAGCCAGTAATTTGATAGACTAGTACTGATGCCGACAAGTGTAGATAGTACATATCCGCTTTGCTCGTTAAAAAATACAAAACTTAGGAGTTACAATGTTTAGACGAACCGCGTTTACCTTGTTCGCTGCGGCTCTTGCGCTTGGAGCGGGCAACAATCTGCCATATTTGCATATTCCACCAAACCAAACTCCATATCCGAAATCAAAAGCTTCTAGGCCCAGAAGGACTAAGCGCAGAGCTAAGAAGAAACCATTTCGTTGTAGAAAAAGTAAGTAAATTTAAACGCCGGCAATGCCGGCGTTTTATACTTATGACCATTCTAGACTATTTCACATGAAATTGGCTTCGTATTTTTGTGACCTTTTCTTCATTTTTTGTATCTATTTCTGCCTTAGCATTGTCTGCTAATGCCTTTAACTGCTCTAAACTTAGACTTTTCATGTGTAACGCCCTCTTCTCCAAATATTCGGAGGTGTTTAGTGTAGGATCCTCGAGAACTTCAGCAAAAAGTGCGTGCAATATATAACCTATCTTTGGTCCAGCCGTTTCTTGTGTAACGTCCATTATGCGTTGCCCGTCAATTTTGAGCATTTTGAGAGAAATTGGATCTTGGAGAGCCTGTTCAATCATGCTTTGATACTTGCGGAATCTATATGGCTCCTCTTTCGGCCTTCCAGTACCTACTCTATCGCAGATCCTAAGATTAACTAAATCCCAAATTTTGTCTTTACCCACATTTGAAATGAGTCGTCTAACTGCAGAAAGTGTTATTTGTTCTGTATCAGAGAAAAACATGTGCCACCTTACCATGAGCGACACATAATCTACAATAGTACTAGGGAATTTCAACCTAATCATAATTTCACGTGCAACGCGCCCACCCACCACATCATGGCCGTAAAATGTATAATCACCCTTTTCACGTGAAAATCGCCTCGTCTCTGGCTTTGACACATCATGTAATAGTGCTGAAAGCCTTAACTCTAGCGGCCAATTCTTGTCTGCAGCATGCTGTAGAGTCCTTAAATTGTGCTCCCACACGTCAAAGCTGTGAGCTTGATTCTGCGAGACACCCATTCCAGCGACTACTTCTGGAAGAATTATTCCCAAAACACCTGTTTCATGTGCAACAACAAGTCCCGACATTGGCGAATTAGTCATTAAAAGCTTACACAATTCATCCCTAATCCTTTCATATGAAACATTTTTGACCAAATTCGCATTTCTTTTCATACTTTCATATGTATTCTTATCAATTTCAAAGCCTAATTGTGCAGAGAACCGTATAGCTCGCAAGATTCTAAGTGCATCTTCAGCAAATCTCTTATCTGGCTCCCCTACTGCGCGGATAGTTTTGTCTTTTATGTCCTTTATTCCATCGTATAGATCTACAAGCTCCAGGTTTATTGGATTGTACGCAATAGCGTTACATGTGAAATCCCTTCTACCCAAGTCATCAGCAAGCTCACTACTCCATTTTACTGAGTCTGGATGTCTGCCATCTGTGTACTGCGACTCTATTCTGTAAGGGGTTACTTCTACTATACTATTTCTAACTATTTCTGGATCAGTTTCTTCATCCTTAACCGTCACTACACCTACTGTTCCGTAGCTATTCTCATAAAAAGTCCTTGGAAACAAGGCTATTATCTGCTCTGGAGTCGCATTAGTGGTGATATCATAATCTTTAGGCACGATGCCGAGTATTAAATCACGCACACAGCCACCAACAAAGTACGCTTCATGACCAGCCAGATGCAGAGCAAGTGCAACTTGCCGTATATTTAATGGTATTTCTATTTCCTTTATCATGTCTTTGTGTTATTATATCATTACTAGCTCTTGTAGTGAAATGGATATCACACCGGTCTTCGGAACCGTTATTCTGGGTTCGAATCCTAGCAGGAGCACAAAAATATACTTATTTCCATTATAATTTGCAATTTTGGGCTTTAATAATCCGATTAGTAAGGTAATTTAAAGCCAAGCATCATAAGAATGAATCATTGTCTGTGCGGCGTGGGAGAATCGAACTCCCGTCTCATCCTTGGCAAGGACGTGTTCTACCACTAAACCAACACCGCATACGTACATTATACATTTTTTAGCTAACATAAGCAAGTGCCCCACCCTACACTCATAGAGGGGGTCGATGTTTAAATCTGAGGATCAAGCCTACCCACTAATCCGAGCTATACACGCAAAACTGTATAAGTAAAATAGAAAAATATCAATGTTTACAAAAAGACATAACTGTGGATAAAACTGTGTATATGTGTATAAAGGACATAGATTAGTCCTTTACGGTCTTTTACCTTTACAAAATACCTATATTTATATAGCTAATTGCGATTGCAAATTCCATCGTCCTTTATGTTTCACGTGAAACGAATATTTGAAAAAGACATTATAATATCACTTTGCATCATATTAGCAACACTGTATGACATTAATATAATCTGGTGCTATAATTACAGGAATTACTCACATGTATCACAATCAAGCTATAGGCAAAATTGGAGAAGATGTATCCCTAGAGTACCTGAAATCGCAAGGTCTTACTCTTGTTGAAAGAAACTTGAATATGAAAGTTAGTGAAATTGATTTAATAATGCTAGATAAAGCTGGAATTACACACTTTATTGAGGTTAAAACTGGAATGCTGGGCGGAAAGTTCGTTTTTGACAACTTATCATCACTTAAGAGGAGGAAGCTGGCCAGAGCAGTGGGGATATACATTTCAAAGTTTCGAATATCTAATTTTCAAATTGATTTTGTTTTTGTTTCTCTTAATATGCAAACGCGCCGAGCAAAGCTTGAAGTGATGTGGGATCAGATTCTAGAATAGCAATAGTAGAGACAAGGTATAGCATTATACATTTATATAAAAATATGCTATGATAATAATATTCGGGATGTGGTGTAACGGCTAACATTCTGGTTTTGGGTACCAGCGACTCAGGGTTCGAATCCCTGCATCCCGACTAAAAGTTAGATTACTCAAAAAGCGTGCAATATGCACGCTTTTTGATTGCTTGTTTGCTTGATTATTGTTGTGATCAAGGCAAAATTATAGATAGCCCGTATTGCAAATGGATATGAGTATACATTTAATATTGCATATAACATTATGAGTATGGAAATAATGAATAAAGAGCAGTAGAATTGTTACATTTATATTTTGCACTTCTTCGCTATAATCAATAATTGTAGTATAATATAGAGCAGAGGGGCCTTCGGCTTCTTCTATCTATAACACATATGAAAATTAATTATTTGACACTATCAAGGTATTTAATAGCTCTACTATTTGTAGTGGCTGGAATTGGGAAAATAGCGAATTTTAATAGCATGGTGAGCATGATGAGCTCAAACTTTGGCGCATTAGCTACTGTTGTAACAATACTTGTTATTGTTATCGAAATCCCTGTAGCAATTGCATACGCGTACGGGAAGTGGAAGGGTAATTATATGAATTATGTGCTGATTGCTTTTACAATAGCAGCGACAGTCATGATTCACCTTATACCTTCAGTACAGGCGCAGGGTATGATTGGCCTAACAGATGTGAATGTTTTAAAGAATCTTGCAATCATAGGAGGACTTATTGCAACATTACACTACGTGCACAATAGAGCATAATCAAAGTCGGTACCAATTATTCCATAGAGATTGGTTCAGAGCAATAAAATAAAGCACTGGGTATCATCCGGTGCTTTATTTTGTGTTTAGACAGTTTTATGTTATACTAAATAGACAAGCGGTGTTGGTTTAGTGGTAGAATGCCTGCCTTCCAAGCAGGAGACAAGAGTTCGATTCTCTTACGCCGCACATATGAAAAGAGTAAGAGCGGGGGCTGTTTGTATATTTAAAGAAAAAATATTATTAATGCATCGCATCAATCTAGAACGTGCAGCAGACGAACAAGAATACTACGTGATTCCTGGCGGCGGAGTAGAGGAGGGCGAGACTGTTGAGCAAGCAGTTGTACGTGAAGTTGACGAAGAGACAACAATAAAGTTAGAAGTTGGCAAGCTGTTTTTAAAAAGAGACCTATCAAATGAAAATAGAGAAGAGTTTTATTATGTTTGCAAGTACATCTCAGGTGAACCGACATTAAGAGAGGATACAAATGAGTTTAGAGAAATGAAGCTGGGGGCTAATTTTTATAAGCCAATGTGGGTGTCACTATATGATATAAAGAATGTAGCACTGTACCCGATTGAAGTAAAGGAGAAATTGTTATCAACAACAACCTGTGATTGAAAAAGTATAAGTTAGGTGGATGAGGAGATAGATGTTGGGCATGGGAATACTGTCCGCGTGTGGTCATAAAAATCTAGTTGAACCTCCTAAGGAGCGAGAGTATTGCGTCTGGTATAATTTTAATATATTCATTAAGCTGTTGTATAACAGGTAGCGAGTAGTGACTAATAAACATCTCCGGAGCGATGCCAAATCTACACAGCCATATCATCCACACGCGCAGTGCATGATACCCAGAAGTAGCGCACACAACTTTGAAATTATTGTATTTGCTAATTATAGCGTAAGCAGCTTCGGTCTCTGTTTTGGTATTAAACCCTATATCATTAATCAGAATGCGAGTAGTGGGGATGTTGAGGTGTACCAGATATGCCTCAATCATACTTGAAAGTGTGCCACATCCGCATGTGACATTTGCCATGCCGGCACCTAATACGATGTAAGCATTTGGATACTTCTTAAGGGCGCGCAGGGCAGATCGAGTTCTAAGCTTTGAGACATAGTCTATATCACACACGCCCTTATGAAAGCCACACGCATAGTCAACAATAAATATGTTAACGTCATTCGAATTATTCATATCTCAATTATACCATGATGTGAAGTATATATATAATACAAAAAGCGTATATAAATATACGCTTTTTGTATTTATGTGAACTAAAATTAATTCAATGCCTCCTTAAGTGCCTTTGCTGCACCAAATTTTGGAGCCTTAGATGCTTTAACCTTAACAGTTTCGCCTGTCTTTGGATTACGTGCATCGCGAGCTGGCTTGTCCTTAACTGAGAACTTACCAAACCCTGCAACAGAAACCTCGTCACCCTTCTTAAGAGTCTTAACAATAGAATCGAAAACTGTATCCACAACCTGCTCTGCCTGTACCTTTGTAGTGTTAAGTACTGCGTGTACTTCTTCTACTAATGCTGCTTTGTTCATATTTTAAAAATTATTTTCTAAAGCGCATATTGCGCTACCTATATTATAACGCTAAACCCCTATAAAAAGCAAGCTTTTCATAGGGGTTTACAGAATACAGTTGTGTGCTACTTTGTTTTAGGTTTGATTATATTATCCACCAGACCATACTTTTTCGCTTCTTCTGCTGTCATCCAGTTGTCACGATCTGCATCCTTCTCAATAGTTGCTACTGTCTGGCCTGTATTCTTGGCTATTATTTCGTTAAGTAACTTTTTAATTCGAAGACCTTCCTTTAAATCTATTTCCATATCTGAAACTTTACCCCTTGTGCCAGCGCTAGGCTGATGAATCATAACCGTAGAGTGGGGAAGTATTGACCTTTTACCCTTTGCACCAGAGGAAAGCAGGAATGCCCCCATTGATGCTTGCATTCCAACTCCAACAGTGGCCACATCGCATTTTAAATGCTGCATAGTGTCGTATATTGCTAATCCATCGTATACGCTTCCTCCAGGACTATTAATATACAACATTATGTCTTTAGTGGGGTCTTCAGCCTCTAGAAATAGCATCTGAGCAACGATTAGACCTGCGGAGGTGTCATCCACCTGAGTGCCTAGGAAAATTATACGCTCTTTTAAAAGCCTTGAGTAAATATCAAAAGCGCGCTCGCCGCTTGGACTCTTCTCAATAACTGTGGGTACTAAATATGACATAATGATAATATAATTACTTATTAATAATAGCATTATAACACAAGCAAGTATTAATAAACAATACAAAAACCCGCATCACTGCGGGCCTTTGTTAAGCAAGAAACGTGCACCATTGTCTATCGATTTCTTACCTCACTATATTGTTTTGTTGAATTATGAATTATTATTTTGCTTACATATTAATGTTAGCTGATAAAGAGCAATTTGTAGGAACTCCTACAATCAAGTTATGCACCGAACACATCATTCTACGAACTAATTACTTTTGAAACCAAAGAGCAGAGGGGGTAGCGTTTGCGATATTTGTCAGCTACTCGCTGAAGGAAGTTGCGATTGCTTCCCTCTGATATGTATTATACACCATGATGTCCTTTATGCAAGTGTAAAGGACATGATACCTGTGGATAACTTTTGCAAGCGTTCGGCTTGCAATATGTTTATATATTGTATATATTGTAACTATGAAAATCCATAGATTCTATACCCCAACACTAAATGATACAGACATTTTGAATAAAACATTTGAAATAAAAGACAATTTACAGATTAATCAAATTGCTAATGTGCTAAGGATAAAACCTGGGTCTAAAATTATAATTTTTAACGGACATAATAGTAATGAGTACCAATGTGAGGTAAAGGACATCAATAAGGTAGGGGTAACGCTTTTGATTACTGGTAATATAAAAGTCGAACTACCTAGTACCAAAATCAATGTGTATATGTCCTTAATTAAGAAGGACCTGGTTGAAGACACAATAGGAAGAATAGTGCAATTAGGGGCCACAAGCTTTACACCAATAATAACATCCCGCACAGAGAGCAAGAATATACATCTGAGCGCATCCAGAATTGCAAAACTAGTAGGCGAGGCTACAGAGCAGTGCGGCCGAGCGGATATAATGCGAATAAATGAAATACTAAAGCTAAATGAGGCTTTGGCGGCAGGGGTAAGCGGTGTTTCATATGTATTTGATATATCAGGCAATGGAATTGAATATGTCGATCATGATAAGCACACTGCTAGTAATGGTGAAGTCCATATCTATTTCGGACCCGAAGGGGGCTGGACAGTCGAAGAGCTGGCAACCTTTGCATCAGCAGCGAAAGCAAATCCTAATTTTAACATTCTAAAGCTAGGCCAATATACCCTAAGGGCAGAAACTGCAGTAGTCGCAGGGGTGGCCACGATAAAATCCCAACTCTAGAATGGGTTTGGCAAAGCACAACCAGGCTTTGCAAATGCAAAGCCTGTTTTATTTTATAGAAATTCTTATATTCGTGTCACAAGTATAAGTCTGAGTGGTTATAATAATTACAGGTCATACGCCTGACATATCTTCAACTAAATATAAACTATTAATTATCAAACAATACACAATATGAAAAGGACATTAGCGATACTATCACTAGGGGCATTCATTATGACCGCTGGGGCGCAAAGCGTAATAACAACTGCACCTGCATCAGCAAATGCAAAGAATGCATGGACAGCAGAGAAGGGCCAATGTATGGCGAGCGCAGTAGAGAAGAGGGACAACTCAATAATATCTGCAGTGGATACTTTTAATGGCTCTATGAAGTCTGCATTAGGAGCGAGAAAGGATGCAGTGAAAGCAGTATGGAATACAGCAGACAGCGCAGCAAGACAAACAGCCAGAAAATCAGCAGAGGCAACTTTTAAAACATCAGTTAAAGCTGCCCATGAAAAAGTAAGATCTGACAGAAAGGCAGCATGGAGCACTTTTGACTCGGATGCAAATACTTGTGGATTTAAAAATCACGGAGAGAAGCTAGAAATTGTAAATGTACCTGTGGCTTACTAATAATTAAATAACTACTTTTGTATTGGTATCGCTATATTTACACTCTATTTAATAACAGTAGCAGTAATTTCTATTACCCTTTCTGAATCTACAGCATTCGTAACTTGATCAAGATTCTGAATGCTGTATGAATTGTGCATATTGACTTTATCCCTATATGCCAAGAGTACGAATATGGTTGATATTGGAAGAAAATTAATTATAGGAATATATTCTAATACTATACGAAATATAAGTGAGCTCTTAATTTTATTGCGAAGATCAAGCCTCCTTTTGCGGAAGTCAGCAGCGCTTTCACCTGCGCCGTGAACAGAGCCCAAATCCAAGTATCCCTTGGCCCACTTGTACAAATATATATCAAATGGTATTGCTAGGAAATAACCTATAAATGGAGTAGCAAAAATTTCAATTGCGTCTGTAAACATTGCAACAAGTAACTGCTTAATTGGGATATGGACTTTCATATTATAAAATAAAGTTAATTAATTTCTAAATCGATATACTGTATCTCTGGTATCTCTGCCTGCACCTTGGACTCTAGCACATTAATATGCTTGCCTATCATGCGAGGCACTGCACCAGTTAGACTAGATGAAAACTTAACAAACTCTCCATAGTCCTCTTTTACATTTTCATACTCTTCGCGCATGTCCCAAGTATTCATAATCTCTTTCATGAAAATTTCACCATTAAATTCTACATCACATGTTACACGATATGCGCCGATATCGAGAACAGAAGATTTGAAATTATGAACCTTGTCTATCATTGGATCCTCTTCGAGTATTTCTATTACTCTATCTCTGACGTCCTCCGGTATTGACCTTTCAATTAAATAGCTCTTATTCTTATTAATAAGCATAATCGCTATCACGCCCAATAAGAGCCCAATCGCAATCGAACCAATACTATCCCACACATAACTACCAGTGTAGTATGTAAGAGTGGTAGATGCTAATGCGATCATAACACCAAGCACTGCCGCACCGTCCTCATATACTACTGCGAGGGTTGTGGGGTCATCGCTTGAGGTATCGCCATTGTTCAGCTTGCGATTTTTAAGAAGCTCACGCAACGCAATTAAAAGTGTTGCACCTTCTACTACTAACGAGATGAAAAGTATAATGAATATTATACCTAAATTCATTTCAATTGACTCTGCAGGATGAAGCAATCCCTCTATACCATGATACACAGTTACTCCACAGCCAAGGATAAAAATTCCACAAGCCGACATCAGCGCCCAAATGAATCTCTCTTTGCCGTGGCCATATGCAAACGAATCTGAAGGCTTCTTACTTGACCTACTAAGCCCGACCATCAGCAATCCCTGATTCGCAGTATCAGCAAAGCTATGCACCGCTTCGGAAAACATTGCCGAAGATCCGGTGACACTGAACCCTAAAAACTTTATCCCGGTTATAAATATATTACCGAGTAGTGCTGACAACACGGGTAATACCCCACTTGTTGTGCTTTTTGGTTTATGTTTCATTTCTTTAAAATATTATTATACCACATGTATCTATGACTTACACACTTGCCAATATGCATGAAACTGATATTGCATAAGGCTGGCAAACTCTTGGGATTCAATTGTGAAAGCATAGCCCTCACTCTTGCTAGATATAAAAGTAACTTTGTTATCATATAGTATATATCCAAGAGTGAACTTATCAGCTGCTGGCGCATACCGCCTTTCTAAATTGCGATCTACGCTCGCCCATATGTGGGACTTTTTCTTCTTAACTGCATGGGGCCAGATCACTTTTAAATTGATATTCTTAAGTATGCGCGCATCATTAACCTTTTCAAGAATGTCGCTACCCAACACTTCCAGCATCTGATCATATGGCCAGACAGAGCATACCAGTTTACTCTTCGATAATAACATCCCGCTAAGAGTCTTTGCTATTGTAGAAGTCGACTCGTAGAACTTTATGCGTGCCGAGCCAGACTCTGTGATAGTAATACTATTTTTAATCTTCTTAAATTTATTGAGCGCATTTGCACTTTGTACTACTCCTTCGGATAATATAGACTCGAGCTCGGCTAGGCCGCTGATTAGAAAGTATGTCTTGCCGTCTACACTTTTCTCGCATACTAGCATTTTGTCTTTTAGGCTGCTTAGCTGATCATATACACTCGCGCGAGGCATACCAAGCAATGACGAAAGCCTTGATGCAGTGCATTCGCCTACTGACAATAGCTCCATATATACCCTGCGTGCCCCTGCAGACAATTTAATTGCTTTTAAAACTGAATCCAACTCTTCTGTATTATCCATATTGGTATTATATCATATTTGTCGAATATCGTCGACAGATAGACAATTATAACAAAGTTGTATAGTATATATACATACCAGAAATTCCTCTGGAGATCTTTGGAGAATCAAATGTATAATCGTATTAAGAAGTCCGTAGCTGCACCGCTTGCATCTATTGCTGGATGCTTCAAGGAGCTTGGCATTATGGGGGGCGCCCAGTCAGCAATCAACAAAGCACTGCGTGAGCGCGATGCTAAAATTGCAAAAGTGCAAGATAAGTACGACCCCATCATTGCCAAGCATGAAGCAATACGAAGCGAATCACTGCTCCGCATCTACAACTATGCAGTCCGCAATCTGCCAATGTTCTGTACGCCCAATGTCCGCAGTCGTAGTTGCGGGGCTGGACAGTTCGGAGTACGTAGCACCACGCCGAAAGTCGAGCTGATAGGCGTTGGCGAACTTACGCTTATCGAGCAGTTGCGAGCAGACCCAGTGAATACAAAATATGTCCGTGTGACATATACACTAGACCGCGAAGCCATGCTTGCTGACCGGCCTCAAATCACTGGCGTAAAATACGTCACGCATGATGAAGTATTTGCAAAGCCTAAGATCGCTGTATCAGAAGGCAAAAACAAAACTCTCTCGCTTGATATTTAACTAATATAAGCAAAACACAGCGCGCGACCACCGGTTGCGCGCTTTTATTTTGTATTAATATTGCTATTTCACATTACACTTTGCAGTCATGTGCAATTATAAATACACATCTTATTCTAAATATTAAAACACTACCTCTAAACTGATTGGGCAGTGGTCGCTACCAAGCACGTCATCGTGTATCTGAGCATTCACGATTTTATTTTCTAGTGACTTTGATGTGTAAAAATAATCAATTCTCCAGCCGACATTCTTCTCGCGGCTGCGTGTCTTCATATCCCACCAAGTGTATTGAACTCTATCACCATTAATGTATCTGTACGTGTCTATAAAATTAGATACGAATTTTGCAAGCGCGGTACGCTCTGCATCGGTGCATCCTAATTTGCCAGCGTTCTCTTTGGGTCTGGCCAGGTCGATGTCTGCATTGGTAGCATTAATGTCACCAGTGAATATCACAGGCTTGGTATACCCGGCCACCTCTCCTAGATTATTTGCCACGGTGTGTTTAACTTTCTTTTCCAACTTTTGGGAAAGCTCTAGAAAGTGTTTATAATATTCTAATTTGTATAAATAATGCTCGTCACTTTTGCCTCCATTTGGAAAATAGCAATTGATAAAATAAAATTCTGGGAACTCCAGCACCAGCGTGCGCCCCTCTTCATCATAGAAATCCTTTTTATTCATAGTTGCATGTAGGACTTTATATTGCAGGTCTGGCTTTACATATACTGCGACCCCGCTATAGCCTTTGCGATTCCTCGCACTTTCAAATGTACTAGTGTATCCATAATAATTTAGTTGCTCCTCTTTAAGTTGGGAGACTTCACATTTTGTCTCCTGCACAGCAATAACATCTGCGCCCATTTCAAAAGCTTGTTTAAATGTATCCTTATTAAATCCTGCACGTATTCCATTAACATTCCAGCTAATTAGTTTTAGAGTTTTACTTTTTACCATGCTTTACATTTTAGCATAAACGCAACATAACAAAAAATGCAGCCTGTGGCTGCATTTTTTGTTAATGTGAGTGCTCTAGCTAATACCAATTTATCAAACTAATTAATTCTGTGTAGGACGCAGAACTACTGGCTATTAATAGTAAATCCATTCTCTTTGCAAGATGTACCCATATATGACTTCCAAAAGGTAGGACACTGCAGTATCAAAGTCTTCTCATTTGCAGCCTCATTACTTTTTAGTCTAAAATTACATGTGATATACCCATCGTCATTACTGTCCTCGCCTTGGCAGCTATTACCAATGATTGTATAGTCACCATAAAGCTTGGCTACATAATCGCTACCAGTAGTGGTGCCCCTCCAGGCTCGCAGCTGATTGCCAGCTACGAAATACGTATACATACCAATAGCTAATATAATCAATAAAATTAGAATATAAAAATACTTTTTCATTATGATATTATATCACAAACACACAATTGCGCACCAGCAGCATAATAATACTAAGATCTCTTATTATGGAACTTCTTCCACTGATCACGGAGGAACTTGTTTGTAACATTAGTATACACCTGAGTGGTGGCGATAGAGGCGTGACCCAACATCAGCTGCACACTACGCAAATCAGCGCCGTTATATAGTAGATCAGTAGCAAAGGCGTGGCGTAGTACATGAGGGCTGCACTTTTTGGATATGCCAGATAGTTCGGCATACTTACTAATGCTCCTTTCTATTGATCTGGTAGTAAGCCTCATGCTTTCACCTT
The DNA here is from genome assembly GCA_035905815.1 of Minisyncoccota bacterium. Classification (GTDB taxonomy): domain Bacteria; phylum Patescibacteriota; class Minisyncoccia; order Phycocordibacterales; family UBA5272; genus JAMIGE01. The sequence goes on from JAMIGE010000014.1 coordinate 15,328, forward strand.
TTTCAATTCTACCATTTGACCTGGGTGAATGATCTATAAACATAGCCTCGTCTGTATCTGTGCGCTCGGACAAATATGACTTGATCGCATCTTGGGCCTCATCACTTATAAACACAACACGAACTTTGCCGCCCTTGCCACGAATGCTGAGCTCGCCACTTTTCATATCCAAGTCTCGATCAAGTGAAGCAAGCTCACTAACACGCAGTCCAGTAGAGAAGAGCAGTGTCATGATTGCTAAATCTCTGGATTTGATAAGTTGGCTATTTTTAAGAGTAGTGGGATGCGGAGCCGCTTTGCCTTTGGGTGCAGGCAAATCATAATTCCTAATACTATCAAATAATCTGGCTAATTCAGATTCAGTAATCAGATCTAGCTCGCGGGCAGGGGTCTTCGCAAGTTCGATACGCTCTGGGTCATATACGTCTATCCCCCTTTTGCGCAAGTACTTTAGAAAAGCTCTTAAGGCGATCATGTGATAGTTTTGAGTTTTCTTGTCCAAAGTCTCACCCTTCTTACCATTCGAAAGTCTGTTTAGATATACTCGATACTCGCGCATAACCTTTTCATTTATATCATTAATACTATCAGTCTTAATGAACTCTATAAATCTAGAAATATAAAATTCATAGTTACGCACAGTTAAATGACTGCGACCCTTTTCAATTTCAATATATTGCAAATAGTCATATAATAGTGGTGTGATTTGCATCATCTAATTATAACACAAAACCCGCGGCCGTAGGCCGCGGGTTTTGTGTTATTAAACATAACTACTTGGTCGACTTATTAGTTAGGAAGTTTAGAACTTTCTCATTCATAAGTATTTGTGTTACATATGCCTTTGCATTATCCTCTTTCGCATTAGGAATCTGCTGCATTATCTTAATAGTCTCTACATCTATTTCCTCTTCATTAGGGAAAAGATTTTCTTTCTTTGCTATTTCTGCTAGCATTATCTGGCTTAGCGCTCTCTTAACCGCAACGGGCCTACTTTCTTCTCTTATGTCATCTTCTGTCTTCTTAACATGCGCTAAATAATCTTGGAACTTGCCACCAATCCTTTCTACATCACTTTTGATTTGCATTATCATTCTGTCTAGCTCATCATCTATCATAATTGTAGGTAGATCTGCTTTGGTCTCTTTGGCTAATGCCTCCATCACTTCTAGTCTGTATTTGTCATTAGCAATTGAGTCCTTCTCTAGCTTCATGTTCTCTTTAACTTTAGACTTTAGATCATCTAGGGTTTTAAAATTCTCGCCAAAGCTTTGTGCAAAAGCGTCATCAATTACAATGTCTCCGTGATCGTGTACCTCGTTACCGTCTGCGTCATGGCTATGTGGGATGCGCGCATGAGCCAGCTCATTTAACACCTTGTCCACATCTGCATCTGTCACCTCTTCTGCTAGAGGCTGTGCTACCTTTGCTGATACCGCCTTATAATCTGGCAGCTCTATCTCAGGATATACTTCGACCAGTGCCGTGTATTCTAAATCGCTACCTTTGCCAATCTTCGTAATACTAATTTTAGGCTGAGCAATAGCCGCTATTTTATTTTCAACTACTGTCTTTAGATAAGTGTCTTCTATTACTAAATTCGCCATTTCTTCTAGCACTACCATTTCACCATACTTTGCTACGATTGCATCCTCTGGCGCATGACCTTTACGGAATCCGGGAAGTTCCACTTCTGCTTGGACCTTCCTTACACCCTTATCCCACATCTTTGCAAATTGCTCCGCTGGCACTACCACCTTAATCTCGACCGCGCTATTATCTTTTTTATTTATTTCTACTTTGTTATTCATCTTATTTAATATTCTTCTATTAATTTTTACTTTTGTATAGCTCTATACTTTCCATGATAGCCTTCTTAGCCTCATCCACATCACCAACGCCGTCGATTGTAACCACTTTATTTTGTAATGTTTTATAATTCTCGTAAAAGTGTGTGAACTCTTTAATCAGGTGAGGATTCACATCTTTCAAATTTTTTGTATTCTCAAACCTTGGATCCTTAGCCGGAACTGCGATTATTTTAGCATCACTATCTCCGCTATCTGTCATATGCATAATTGCTACTGGCCTTGCCTCTAGTAACACACCAGGCATAAGTGCATAAGTTGTTAGAAGAACTACGTCTAGTGGATCCCCATCATGCCACAAAGTGTTTGGCACGAATCCGTAGTCAAACGGGAAGTCTTGCGACGTATAAGACACGCGATCAAGCTTGATTAGTCCAGTCTCTTTGTCTAGCTCGTATTTATTCTTGCTACCCTTTTGTATTTCGACTATTACATTAATAGTCTGACCATCATTGTCTGTAGGAAGTATTTTGTCTAAAGCGTTATTCATGTTTTATATTCTTACTTGTACTATTAATTATTTTCGTCCATTGTTTCTAGCTTCTCAGGATTTGGAAGTTCTTTTTCATTTTTTACCAAAGACTTCTCAATTTCTGCGACTTCTGAATCGATACCCTCAGAGTATGGATCCTCTTCGTCTAAGTCTACTCCTCTATCGCTCACAATATCAATTTTCCATCCTGTAAGCTTGGCGGCTAGTCTTACGTTTTGTCCACCTTTACCAATTGCTAATGACTGCTGATCCTCTGACACTACTACTACAGCCTTATTCTCTTCCTCCTTTAGCTCTATCGATATAGGCTGAGCAGGGGATAAGCTTTTGGTTATAAAGCTAGCAACATCATCACTGTGTTCGATTATATCTATTTTCTCTCCGTGTAATTCTGTAGTGATAGCATTCACTCTTGTACCACGCTGTCCAACACATGCACCGATTGGATCAATTCTATCATCATTAGCGCGTACTGATATTTTAGATCTGCTGCCCGGCTCACGCGCAACAGAAAGTATCTCTACCAAACCTTCAGCGATTTCTGAGCTCTCAAGCTTGAAAAGCTCGACTAGGAATTTAGGGTGTGTGCGAGAAAGCCTTAATGATAATCCGCGAGTGTCATTCTCCATGTTATATAAATATGCGCGTACTCTAGCACCAGGATTATACCTTTCACCCATTATTTGCTCTTCTGGAGGCATAATAGCAGTAGCGCGACCCAAATCAACGAACACAATACCACGCTCTACGCGCTGTACAGTACCCACCACGATTGAGTTTGCTCTGTCAGAGAATTCCTCAGCTACGCTCTCACGCTCGGCCTCGCGCAGCGCCTGCACAATCACCTGCTTTGCAGTTTGCGCAGCGATCCTTCCAAAGTCGTCCTTAGACTCTAGGGGGAATATAACCTCTTCGCCCAGCTCTACATTCTTCTTGAAAAGCTTCGCTGTGCCGATCATAATATGCTTCTCCTCATTGTATCTAGGCAGTAGCTCTTCGCCCTCTGCTGCCGCTGACTTCATCTCATGATTAGCTCTTTGCTCGCGATTCATTTTGTCCTCTGCGGCACCTTCCTCTTCGGTTAGAATTCTAACTGTATTTTCGTCCACTACAGTTTTAACCTGCTCAAAGTCCATCTCGCCAGTATCAAAATTTACCGAGCATTTAATAACTTGACCCTTCTTACCGTATTCCTTCTGATAAGCTGCAGCCAATGATCTTTCTATTGCATTCTGCACCTTGTCAAACGGAAGCTTCTTTTCCTCACTTAGCTGCTCTAGGCCCAGCTTAAGCATTTTAATATCTATCATAGTATATATTTAATAATCTTGTAATTGCTATCACTACAAGCAAAGAGTCGGCCACTTGGCCGACTCAGTACTGTATTACTATAACTATATCACCAATTTTATAATCATGCAAGCGAGTTACTGATAGGGAATGTTTCACTTTAACACATACCTTTAACACATACCGTGGGCGAGTTAAAATTAAAAGCCTCACATCGTGAGGCTTCAAAATTATTTAAAGATAATTTCTAATGAACAGTTTAATAGTTTTGCAGAAGGATAAATCCTTAACTCTAGATTTCCTTCATTGTTAATTTGATGGAACAAATCTTCATCAGGAATAGAAATACGATCACTTTGGCGAAAGGGCGAAATGCCCTCGCCTTGCGCCATCGCTGGTATAGACCAACTAGCCGCCGCCGCTCCAGCGCTAGCCACACTCACAATACACGAACTATCAATCTCTACAGAGTCGAAATACTCAGTAGAGAGGCCCTCGCTCCATCGCAGCATTGGCCTGTCAGCCTTTACACCAGGCGATGACTCAAAGTCATAGGGTGGTGGGGTGATGTGCAGCAGTATCGGCCGTGACATACGGTGACCGCGAATCCGCTGGTTTAATTCACTGAGTTTAATGTGTTTCATGCGTTCTCCTGTTGTGTTTTCTGTTGATGAATTATGGACCCTAAAAACAAAGAGCTTTATCTCAGCCTAACATTTACATATCATATATGTCAAATCGAAAACGGTGTGATATAATTATTATAAATTAATTATATGCAAAAAAGTTTTAACTCATCACCACAACAAAATAGAGGCT
>JAMIGE010000015.1:0-8474 GCA_035905815.1 Minisyncoccota bacterium
GCGCTGCTTGGTAAGGGCGGAGAATCTCTTCATGTCCAGCGGCACAGTACCGGCCCAGGGCATACTACCATTATGTCCGAATACAGCATCCGAAGACACTGCAGCTACAGCAATTACTTTCATAATTCTCATGATTCCTCCAAACAATGAACAATATACATATTAATATAACATAGTTAATACCAAAACAAAAGCGGACCCAGATGGCCCGCTTTTGTGTTTGATGTTACTAGTTATTATTAGATAATATCTATACCCATACTTCTAGCTGATCCGGCTAGAATTTTCATAGCCTCATCCACTGTATTTGCTGTTAGGTCCTTCATCTTAGCCTCTGCAACAGCACGCAACTTGTCCTTTGGAAGCTTTGCAACCTTTGTGATAGCATTCTTTGCTGAGCCAGACTTGATACCAGCAGCCTCTTTTAATAAGCTTGTGGCGGTAGGAGCCTTGATAACCATATCATAAGTCCTGTCCTCATATGCATAAATCTTTACAGATAGTTTACCTTTTAGCTCTTTAGTTGCATCGTTAAACTTCTTTGTAAAGTCTGCAATAGGAATACCAGCCTGACCAAGGGCGGGACCAAGTGGAGGCGCAGGCATTGCTTTACCAGCCTCGATTTGTACTTTTACGTATTTTGTTACTTTCTTTTCTGCCATATATTTATTAGTTGCTATATAATACCTTAAATTTTCTTAATTTGCAAGAAGTCCAGCTCGACAGGTGTTTCGCGCCCGAACATATTTACCAGCACCTTCACCTTACCCTTTGACTTATCTATCTCGTTTACCTTTCCTTCAAAATCCTTAAATGGTCCTTCCGCTATCCTTACTATCTCTTCTAAAGCTAATTCTATATCATGAGTAGCTGCATCATTTTCATCTTTGCTATTTAAGAAGTATTCTACTTCCTTAGGAGTAAGGGGAACTGGGGTATTGCCTGCACCCACGAATCCAGTAACACGAGGAGTATTTCTAACTACAAACCAAGAATTATCATCCACAATCATTTGAACCAATACATATCCTGGGTATATTTTCTCTTCCACCTCTACCCTCTTACCATTTTTGATTTTAATTTTTTTAACAACAGGGACTCTTACATCAAATATTCTATCCTCCATTGCCAAAGATTCTATACGCTGCTTTAGATTCCTAAGCACTGCATTTTCGTATCCACTGTATGTATGTATTGCATACCAATTTTTCTCTGTGTTTTCAACTTGTTTTGCCATATTAATTATTGGTTCCTGGTTACTATTAGTTTTACAACGTCCTTGAATGCTATATCAGCAGCAGATAAGTAAATAGCAGCAAAGACAGCAAGAGCTATCACAACGAATGTGGCTATGATAGTATGTCTGCGTGAAGGCCATTTTACATGGACCATCTCCGACCTTATTTCCCCTAAAAAGTTAGATATTTTCATAATAATTGTTTTGTAGTTTAAATCGCCCTTCCGGGCGAATTAAACTAATTATACACTATAGTATTTTTAATTACAAGCCCAATAGGTAATTGTCTATAGTTAGGTACGAGCACCTATATATAGATTCTAAATTATAAAGATCAAATTAGTCCTCTATTTCGTATGTAATTGATACATTTGAGACTACTTTACTTTCACCGGCGGATACGTCTGGCACAGCATATGACACCGCATCGCCTCCCATACCTTCTGAGTATACAGCTTTGCTGTAGTAGCCATTATCATCATAATAGCCTCCACCAGCAGTACCATCATCATAATTGGTAATCTTAACTAGATCTACACCCAAGTCCTTAGCAAGCTTTTTAGCCTTCTCTTTGGCATCCACAATAGCCTTTTGCTGAGCATCGGCTTTGACACCTTCAATGTTGTCTACAGTAAAATTAGGACCTGATATATTTGTAATATTGTTCTTGGCTAGTATCTCAAGGACTTTACCAGCATTATCAGTGTTTCTAACTTTAATCTCTACACTCTGAGACGCCTCATATCCATCAAGTTTCGGACTCATATCCACAACAGGGCAGTTACGATACATGCATGGTGGCTGTACTGGGTATGTATACTTTGGATATATGTTATATCCTGTAGTTTTGATATCTTTCTCAGCAACACCCAAATCTAGGAGAGCGGTTTTAGCTGGAGCGAATTTATCTTGAACCATCTTTTGTGCCTCAGCTGTTGACTTCCCCACCTCGGTTACAGACATAGTAATATTTGCAATATCTGGGATTGCAAATGCCTCCCCCACTCCATTAACTGTTACATATGCAGTATTAGAATAATCCTTCCTAATGTTCTTATAATTAAGAATTTCAGAAATTGTCCATGCAGCTAGCGCTACGATTATTGCTATTAGCAGATAATTACCCGTTTTAAAAAGTTGTTCTTTTGTCATTTATTTATTAAATTTACTATTATTATATATACACATATATAATTATACTACTATACTGACAAATTACAATAGCAAATTTTAAATCTAAGTATTATTTAGTTAAAGTTTCCAATATTTTGGTATAAAGTTTAACTTGATCGTCTGACTGGGATAGTTCAATTGCCTTAGTAATAGCAGCTACCGCCTTATCCTTCTCTGCTGGTACCATTGCATATAATCTGGCTACTGTCGCATAATTTTCTGCATCTTTACTATCCTGATTTAGTGCGACGAGATAGTAAGAAAGTGCTGACTGCAAAAATTGTGACTTTATATCATTGCTAGCAGTGAACAGTGTGAAGCTTTCGAACACTCTACCTTTTGTTATATTAGTATATGGTATGTTTGCTGTCGCAATGGACTGATCAGCAAGCGTAATTGCTTTATCAAAGTTTGCTTTTATCTCTTCTGGGGATATGGTCTCTTTATTATTTAGCCTAACTAGTAAGTCCTGCACAATTTTATCAGTACCAGACCTATACTGCACTAGTGCCTCAGCAGTACTACTGCTGACAGTATAATCATTCTCATTGGTATTACCGACACCAATTGTATTGCTACCACCCTCACCTACAATCACCTTGCTATCGATTATATACTCCTGCAAAGTTCTATTATTGTTAAATTTAATATATAGTGAGAATGCTGCGAGTACGCACATTACTATAAAGAATAGTTTTCTGTATATATTAACCTTTAATTTAATTAAAAAATATAAAGATGAAAGCAATAAGGCGCAAGAAGCGATGGCGTTACCAATAAATATAGACGCGCATATAACTATTAAATAGGCAATATTTACGGCCACTAGCATACATTAATTAGTAACCGTTAAACTGTCGTCTGACTTTGGAGTGTCTGAGCTGCTAACTTCCACATCTATCTTTGGCTGATCTGCATTAGAGACATCCGGAGCATTTACTATAGGAGTATCAGTTGCAGGACTGGACTGCAAGGCCGGACTCTGATGGCTAGCAGTAGGTGAAAGCAGGTTAACCATATTTATAATCTTCTGAAGGAAAGACTTATCTATACACAGGTCTTCTATACATAACTTTGTATTAGTTGTTGTGATTGATTGAGTCTCATTACTTGGTGCATTTTGAGCATTAGCAATATTTGTATCGTTAAAGTAATGATAATTATTTGACACCACCATAAGCACCTTACCAGTAGTATCGGAGTCAGAAAGGGCAATACCAATTGTCTGGCCTGTAGTTGTCTGCCTCATGCCCATACCAGGCACCGTTGCTGACAGAGTAATTCTGTCACCTTTCTTAATGTCTCCGTTCTCATTAGTAACCTTTACTGGTACACGACCCTGGAACGCTACAGGCACACCATTTTTAGTATCACGACCAAGCAGGAATCCAGGATTGGTGGCCACTACTCCAGCTACTTTTGTTGCATTATTTGCTAGTCCAACACCGCTCATTTTATAATCATCACCTCCATTTTTGCCATCAGTACTCCAATCAAAGCTTTCATCTGTAAACATTACAATATGCCCTGCCTCTATATTTGTATCAGAAGATGGGAACATTTCCGCCAAGTCTGCGGCTCCATTCACCTCAAATGCTCTCGCTGTTATCTTACCACTTACTCTTAGCCTTTCTACTTCACCTGCTGGGGAAGGAGTAACTAGTGTGCCAGATACAGGAGTTGGCACTGTCTGAACTACAGTACCGTCTCCGATAGAAACAAATCCATCTGAACCAATGAAAAGCTTGGTAGCATCTGAAGTTCCGATCATAACTGAATCTTTCTCATTGTTATTCAAATTATTACCTAGAGTGATGGTGTTATCTGCTGTGCTAGTGCTAAGGTAACCCAATACAAAGCTCTGACTACCAGCGATAGTGTTATACAGACCAAAAGCTGCAACTTCATTACTACCGATAGATACTTTATTCCCGAGCCCAGAAGCTAAACTATAGCGTCCTTCTACGTAATTATCCATACCATATGCCATCGCCCTAGATTCCGTGGTTGTATTCCTCGACCCAAAAGATTGAGAGTCTTGCCCTAGCGATCTATTATTTTTTCCTACTGCACTCGCACCTACATCTGTAGATGTGTTATCAAATCCCACAGCTAGTGAGTATGTACCGCTAGCAGTATTTGCTTGCCCAAAGGTGGAGTCAGAAGTGCCCAAAGAACTATTATTATAACCATATGCAGAAGTATACTGCATTAATGCGACATTCCCCTGTCCCACCGCAGAGGAATACGAAGATGTGGCTAAATTATTAAGTCCCACATTAGTACCTCCATCTCTATTTACTACTTTGATATTACCATATACACTTAGCTTCTCTGTATTAAAGCTGGATGTGGCTGCGCCTAGTATTCCGAAATTTCCATTGCCAAACCACTCACGATTAAATCCTGCCATGCTGGTATATGTATTCCTAACTAATGGGGCTCCAGTCTGCAGCACTCCAGCGTTGAACAGCAGATCATTGTTTACATTACTGAACGTAGCCGTAGCAAAAGTTGCATTACCAGTTATGAACAAATTAGTACCCGTACCATTCGTAAATAATAAATTATTAGTTGTAATAGTGCCTGTAGCTGTCAGGTCATAGGTAGAAGTCGCGACAGTTGATCCGCCAGCTGGCCCAGCAGGACCTTGTGGCCCAGCAGGACCCTGAGGCCCTGTTCCTCCTCCACTACTTACTGGCACGTACTGATACACAGTATTTGGTATGGTGGTAAACGGGCCATTATTCACACTTTGCACTGTACTAATACCAGCATCACCTTTATCTCCTTTATCCCCCTTTGGGCCAGGGGTGCTTATATACTTTACTATTGTCTGACCTGCTCCTGAAATGTATTTCACGATGCTACTTCCTGTATTCACTGTACTCGTAGTTGTAGGCCTGTTTAGCAAATCATTAATTTGCTGCTGCTGAGCGCTAAGCTTTTGATTGATAGGATTAAGGTCTACCCCTGAATCCTTAATAACTACGCCGCTCGCTTGTACATAGCACTTATTATTCGGACTTAGGAATAGTGGTGCGAATCTACAATACACGCGAAGTGCGAGTGAATCTACAAAATTCAAGTCCTGCTTGTATGGATTATATATTAGTCTAGGGGTCTCAGTAGCGGCCGTAATGCTTTGCTCGGCATTATTATATACCTGCGCTGTATATGTTGGCGCTGCTTGATTCACCATAATAGCAGACTGGCCACCAGAGATGTCCACTTGTGGATTACTGTATGGGTCAACATATGACTGCGCTCCAGCATTAATTATAGTTGCAAGTAAAATAGAAGGAATTAGAAATTTCTTAATCATATTTATATTATAATTCAAATAGTAAAAATATCCACAGAATATGGCTCATTCTATGTGGATAACTTTTAAAAGACTGCAATACATACTATGATATAATTAATATATGGAAAACAATTCGCCTTATAACTTTAACAAGACATACAACACTACCCCACTAATAACACAGCAGGTAAATACAAAGGTAAGCAAAAATAGAAGCTGGATATGGGTAGCGCTTGCAATTATAATTGCAGCTTTTATATTCTTTGTACTATATTTCCTAGGTAGGTCTGTGTACAATATTAGCTTATAATTAATATACTGTGTTATGTTCCTAAATAAAACCATTTACCTGGTAAGGCACGGGGAAACTATATTAAATGCTGAGCATAAAAGGCAAGGTAGAGAGGGTAAATTGTCAGAGAAAGGTGTGGCGCAGGTGTCGGCGACCGCTGCTAGACTTATAGACTTTAAAATATCTAAAATTTTTAGCAGTCCATATGAAAGGACTATTGAGACCACCCAAATTATAAGATCAATTATCGACCCAGCTAACACATTATCTCTTGAATACAGCGAGCTGCTGACAGAGAGGCGTAACCCCTCCTCCATTATAGGGCTTTCATATGACGACACACATACCGTAGACGCCATTAATTTTATGGACAAGTCATATCACCCTGACGATGCCCGCTTTGAAGATGAGGAGAACTTTAATGACCTCAAGCAAAGAGCTCTTGAGCTACAGAAATTCCTAGTTAGTAATGCGCCAGATCATTCGCTGTGCGTTACTCATGGGATATTCCTTAAAATGTTCTTGTCTGTATGTATTTACGGTGAAGAACTAACTATGGCTGAGTATATTAAGCTGTCAGTGTTTAATCCAGCTGAGAATGCTGGATTATCGGTAATTGAATATAGTCCAATAAAATCAATAACAGGTAATGGTTGGAAAGTCCTAGCTTATAATGATAGCAGTTCGGAAGTCTCAGGCGCTAGTATTTAATAGGTAATCAAATATACTACTAGTAAAATTAGCACTACTAATAGTATCAGGTTAAGGATTATTAGCCCCCAGGGTCTAGCAGATGACTCCTGCTCTACACTTACTATCGCACTATTACTCGTAATTGGTATTGTAATTGGATCAGGTCTAACTATCGACTGTGTCGCTACGCTACTAACCGGCTGATGCATATCTACACCAGTATTCTGATTAGTGGCAGCACTGCTGATTAGGCTACCGAGCGTTGCCGGCTTGTCTTGGGCTGTGATAGGCATAACCACAGGTATGTCTTTGATAGCATTAACTACTGGCACATATGGAGCAGGTTTGGCCATATAGCTTGGAGCGGTATTGCTATTTACTTTTAAATCGCGACTACTTGATAATGGCGTGGGCTCAATATTTACCGCAGACCCCTCGATTGTCGTAGGCTGGTTAATTGATGGCTGGGTTGGCTTCATTGCATTTAATGCTTCATTAGGTAGCGAAGCATTATTTGAAGTACTATTAATCATGACCTTGTTACCTGGTAGGCTTCTAAAATATGACAAGGCTTGGTCTATGTCCACCTTTTCCCAACCACTCGCATTTAGGAGATTAAGCATGGACTCTTCTGATAAATTTTTGTTAATGCTAATTATTCTGTTTATAACTTCTACTAGATTGTCTCTGGTCATCATATATTTAATTAATATTATTATATCATATATGCTCTTTTCTTATTGCACTTATACACAGTCGAATAATTATCTTACATTGTCTTAATAATTTCTATTGTTAGATTTCGCAGCATTAGATATAACAAACTACTAAATAGTTTGAAATCTTATACTACCCCAAATCTTTCAAGTGTATATTCTTTAGCTCTGATTTTAAGTGGGCGTAATTTGGAATCGCTTCTCCTACTAATCTCCAAAACTTAGGGCCATGATTCATCTCTGCTAAATGGCACAGCTCGTGGACTACCACATAATCCATTAATTCTTCCGATAATAGTCCCACTCTATAATTAAAATTCAAATTCGCCTTAGAAGAGCAACTACCCCACCTACTCTTCTGATCCCTAATGGCTACCTGCCCATATTTGAAATTATAATATGCATTGTACTTCTCTAGCCGACTATGTATCAGCAATCTAACACTCTCCTTCTTTTCCAAATAATCAGAATTCACCTTTCTATTTTTGGATTTAATTTTAAAACGGAAAAGTCTATACATTCATACATATTAGCATTAATTTATACGCCCCCACAAATTATACTTGTCTTAATGCTCAAAATAAAGTACACTATAGGCAGTCAATTTCAAAGGAAAGAAGATGAGTACCTTACCAACCAATAATCGAATAGTCAATTATGTATCAATCGTAGGTATAGAGCGTGCAGGCAAAGGCACTTTGCTGAAAAGCCTTAAAGGTGATCCAGGCTTGGCGGGTGTACATTTCGTACATGAGCCGGGCAGCACCCCGAGGGCAGATATATTCCGCGCAGTACTAAAGCCCAAAGAAGAATCAGTTTTGGAAACTGTTTCAAAGGAATCGCTCCGAAGGATTCGAGACTTCACGATTAGTCCCGAGGTCTATTATCACACAATGATGGCTGCCAGACACGACCTGCTGCAAACATTCGCTAGCGGTAAAAGCAAATCCATCATCAGCGACCGCGGACACTTGTGCACCCTAGCCTATCAATGCTATGGTCAAGAATTGCACGATTACATACTGTACTGGCAAGAAGACTATAAAAGGCTTTTCC
>JAMIGE010000016.1:0-42205 GCA_035905815.1 Minisyncoccota bacterium
AGACAGACTAGAGAAAGAGCTAGAGGTAAACGTAGGACTGCGCGTGGACTTTGATAATAATGACAAATACAAAGTATATGGCCGTGGAGAAATGCACATATCAGTACTACTAGAGACAATGCGTCGTGAAGGCTTCGAAATGCAAGTAAGTCAGCCAGAAGTTATTATTCGCACACTAGAGAATGGAGACAAAGAAGAGCCATATGAAGAGGTGGTGGTGGACGTACCTACAGAATTCAGTGGTATAGTGATGGAAAAGCTTGGCAAGAGAAAGGGTATGGTAGAGGATATGTCAGAGAAGGATGGACTTACCAGGATCAAAGCATCTATTCCGACTCGTGGATTACTCGGCTACAGAGGTGAATTCATTATAGATACAAAAGGCTTAGGAATCCTTTCTGCTAGATTTACAAAGTTTGGACCATATGCAGGTAAGATTGACCGCAGAGATGTGGGATCTATGACAAGTATGGAAAATGGAAAAGCTTTAGCATTCTCGCTATGGAATTTACAAGATCGTGGTACATTGTATATCGGCGCGAATACTGAAGTTTATGAAGGCATGATTATAGGTAACACAAGCAAAGGTGAAGAAATGGTGGTGAATCCTACTAAGGGCAAGCAACTAACTAACATGCGCGCATCAGGTACAGACGAAGCTGTGACACTTACTCCACATTGGGATATTACAATTGAAAGAGGTCTTGAAATCATGAATTCTGATGAGTACTTGGAAGTTACTCCAAAGTCTACTAGACTACGCAAAGAATTCTTAACAGAGACAGAGAGATCAAAGAACAAAAGAAAGGCCTAGTAATTTATAACTAAAACAAAACCCAGATTATAATCTGGGTTTTGTTTTGGAAGAGTGTGTTTACATGTTATAATTACAATATGACTTTTGTACTAAAGCAGAACAAATTTGAAGGGCCGTATCACAAGTTACTAGAGCTAATAGAGGCGCGCAAGCTACTTATATCCGAATTTTCACTTGCACAAATTGCAGATGACTACATTACTTATATACAATCAATAGAAGACAAAGAGAAGGGTGACATGTCACAATTCATAGTGGTGGCTAGCACGCTAATGCTAATAAAAGCCAAATCATTGCTACCAACTATCGAATACACGACCGACGAGAAGAGGGATATAAGCGAACTAGAAAGCAAGCTGAAGCTATATAAGGTGTTATCAGATAATTCAAAGGCACTTCTAAAGTCCTGGACTAGTAGTAAAGTCCTATTTGCCAAAGATAGATCTAAAATAGATGAGCAAGTCTTTGCCCCTGGCAATTTGACTCAGGCCCTACTGCAGTCTGTATCGATACTTACAATTGTCAAATTCCCCAAGCTAGAAAGGCTAAGGAATGTAGCTGTTATGCAGGCAATCAAGCTGGAGGATGTGATCAGTAATATTCTAGAGCGAATACAGGCCGCGAGTGAGATTACACTAAAAAGCTTTGCCAGCAGTCTTAATTCTTCTATCAATACAGACAATAATATAGCCCCCGCTAAGATAAGAGAAATCAAGAGCAATATAATAGTGAGCTTTTTGGCTATACTTACACTTATAAAGGATAGCAAGTTGTCAGCAGAGCAGTCTGAATCTCATGGGGATATAGTACTTAAAAAGCCTTAATATTGTGATATAATACGGTGATGAATTCAGAAACTATCGCAAAAGTATGCGCACTCCTTTTCTTATACGGAGACAGTATTACAATTACCAAGCTAAATGAGCTGATATCGAGTGACAAAAGCGTGGAGCAATTTAGTATAGAAAACATAAATGCGATCAATCATGGTCTGAGGCTATATGGACTACAAATTGTAAATTCTGGAGATCAAATACAAATGACCACCACAGAGTCAACCGCCAATATAACAAAGGCAATCAAGATGGATGAAGTCTCTGGCGATCTGACACCGGCAGCATTACAAGTTATGACTATAGTCACATATTTGCCCGGATCAAATAAGTCAGATATATCGTATATAAGAGGCGCCCAATCATCTACATCTATAAGATCACTACTGACCAGAGGATTAGTATTCAAAAAAGATGATAAGTTTTACCCTACCACGGAAGCTTTGCAATACTTGGGAGTGTCTAATATTGAAGAGTTGCCAGAGTACGCAAAGCTAAGCAACGACTTTAAAGAAAAGCTAAATGAGTCATTACAAGATGAAAATTAAGAATAGAAGAATTGACTCTATTAGTACATATATACTACTAGGTATACTGACTGCATTTTTAATTTCATACCAGATCTTTAAGATTAACAAATTAAATATATATGAAGCACTGCAAATCTCTGCAAATAGAGACGTAGTATCTGCACCAATAAACACTATTAAGTATGAAGAATCTAGGGTATATACGACTTCTGATATTGATATAATAGCAAGGTATGGAATAATATACGATGCAAGCAATAATAGTATAATATGGCAAAAGGGTGAACAAGGCACCTTGTACCCGCTTGCGAGTATTACCAAGGTAATGACTGCATACACAGCTATGCATGACTGTGATGCAAGTAGTATCAAAATTAATAAATTATTTGCTGATGAAGGATTGGATCTGGGGCTTGCAGATGGTGATAATTGGGACAAATTAGAAGCGATCAAGTATATGCTTACAATATCTTCTAACGATATGGCTAATATGATTGCTGATACATGCGGCGGAACCAATAGATTCGTGGCTCAGATGAATCATAATTCTAAAGCAATGGGTTTGGGTATACAATTTTATAATCCAAGTGGATTAGATATCGTGAGCTCTGATACTCAAGAAGGCGAGGTGACTCAAACACCAGGAGCCATAGGAACTGCATCAGATATTGCGAAAATGCTAGCAATTGCCAGTGAAGAGTATCCTGAAATTTATGATGCCACGACTTATACTCATAATAACTTTGAAAGTAATGAGCGCAGAGTCTCTGGCGTAGCAAATACCAATGAGTCAATTGCAATAATTAGAGGGGCAACGCTTTCAAAAACAGGCACTACAGACCTTGCGGGTGGTAATTTAGGTGTGGTATATAATGAGGGCCTAAATCGAAAAATAGTAATATTGGTATTATCTTCGACCAAATCTGGCAGATTCTCAGATGTGCAAAACTTGTATAAATTTGTGAATTCTTTGTGATATAATATATCTAGATATTAAAATATGCTAGATAATACAATACAATCACTTACAATTTTAAAGGTATTAATACCTACTGTTTTGGCGTTCATAATTTCACTCTCAATATCCCCTTTAGTCATCAGATTACTAATTAATAATCAAATGTGGAAAAAGAAAGCCAGGAACGAAGCTTTAGGTGGCGGGGAAACTCCCATCTTTAATGATTTGCATAAAAATAAAGAGGTAGGCACGCCTAGAATGGGCGGTCTCGTAGTTATAATAGGTGTGGTCCTTTCGGCACTATTCCTTCGTGTCATAGTACCATTCTTTAACACTGATTTAAGTATTGCTGTTAACTTTATTTCACGTAATCAAACTTGGGTCCCTATTGCCATATTTATACTTGCTGGAGTTGTTGGATTCGTAGATGACTATCTAGTAATTAAAGGTAGCGGCGGATACGTAGCAGGAGGACTAAAACTACGCACCAGATTCACAATGATAGGGCTACTGGGACTTGTGACAGCATACTGGGTATATTTTAAGAATGCTATAGACTTCTTACACCTACCGATAATTGGAGATATACACTTTGGCGTATATTTCATACCCATTGTTGTTTTCATATTTATTTGCGTATTCACGGGTGGAGTAATTGATGGAGTTGACGGCCTATCCGGGGGTGTATTCACAGCCATATTTAGTGCCTATGGAATAATTGCACTTACTAAAGACCAAAATGATATTGCGGCGTTATGCTTTGCAGTTACTGGTGCATTGCTTGGATTCTTGTGGTTTAATGTCCCGCCAGCGAAGTTTTACATGACAGAGACCGGCATAATGGCGCTTACCTCATTAGTATCTGTGATTGCTATTTTTACTAATACTGTATGGCTACTGCCTATAATAGCGCTACCACTTTTTGTGTCTATTGGATCTGTTGTGTTGCAGCTCGGGTCTAAAAAGCTTCGTAACGGGAAGAAGATATTTAGAGTTGCACCTCTACATCATCACTTTGAGGCTTTGGGCTGGGGTGCTCCGGCTGTGACCATGAGGTATTGGATTATATCTTATATGTGTGCGCTATTGGGTGTTATTTTATCACGCTTATAAAATGCAATTTATTACTAATACAATCAATATAATAAAAGACAAGTTAAATGTAGACGCAGCACTACTTTGGTCTTTGATATTACTATTTATATTTGGCACTGCATCATTCTTCTCTGCGGCACTTGGGGTGATGGAGCGTAATCAAGATAAGTTCTACGCAATTACCACTGGACAAATTTTCCAAGCCTTACCTCTAGCTGTGATTGGACTAAGTATTGGTCTACTTGTGCCAATTACTTGGCATTACAAACTAGCTCCTTTTTATTATCTGATTGGACTTGTGATGTCGGCACTTGTTTTCATACCGTCACTAAGCCTATATCATAATGGAGCCAATAGATGGCTGGACATAGGAGGGGTGACACTACAGCCTAGTGAGACATTAAAGTTTGCATTAGTTGCTGCTACTGCCTGGCTATGTATAAAGTATAAGAAATACATACTTAAGAAGTACGTGGGTATTGTGTATTATGGTATTTTTATTTCTCCGCTATTAATTGTAATGGGTCTACAGAAGGATATGGGGACACTCATGATCATACTTGCAGGTTCTGCTGTTGCGCTTTTTGTTAGTGGCGTAAAAGCTAGAATAGTTACAATTAGTGCAATACTAGGAGTAATTGCTCTATCTCTCTTAATTATCCTTAGCCCATTCCGTATGGAAAGAGTGGCCACATTTCTAAACCCAGAATCCGACGCGCAAGGCAAAGGCTACCACATAATTCAATCGCTAATTGCTGTGGGTCGCGGTGGTGTATGGGGCCAAGGCTACGGTCAAAGCGTACAAAAGTTTGGTACTTATTTACCAGAAGCCACCAGTGATTCCATATTCGCAGTTATAGGAGAAGAGTGGGGATTTGTATTTTCTACATTATTTGTAATATTAATCGCGTATATTGTCTTGCGTGGATACTATATAGCTATGAATGCAAAGGATTTATTTTCGAAATGTCTGGCGGCAGGAATTACGACATTATTTGGAATGCAATCAGTGCTAAACATAGCGAGCATGATCGCACTCGTGCCGATGACTGGTGTGCCTCTACCACTAGTGTCGCATGGAGGCACAGCGCTTGCGATAATGGCGACTCAAATGGGAATATTATTAAATATTAGTCATGATAATATTAATTAAAATATGAAAATTATTCTAGCAGGAGGTGGTACAGGTGGACACATAATACCCCTGTTCGCTGTGGCTGATGCTATAGTTAAAGAATCGAATAGGCAGAACTTGATTGCTCCCAAATTGTACTTTTTCTCGGACACCAAATACAATGAGAAAATGCTTTTTGATAGGAATATAGATTATATACATATACCCGCTGGCAAGCTTCGCACATACTTTGCTTTACAAAACTTTACTGACATGTTCGTTACAGTTTGGGGGTGTATAGTAGCTACGGTTAGACTGTTCATGATATATCCTGATGCTGTATTTGCAAAGGGCGGATATGCTAGCTTCCCCACATTACTAGCTGCTAGGATACTGGGGATACCAATTATACTGCACGAGTCAGACACAGTGCCAGGTAGAGTATCGTCATGGGCAGGAAAGTTCGCAACCAGGGTCGCTATTACATTTGTAGATGCTGCAAAATACTTTAAGAATAACAATGTAGCTCTGACAGGTCAACCGATCATGGATCAAATATTGCCGTCAGAGAATTTCATGAGGTCTCTTCCAGATAAGAGGCCAATCATACTAATCACCGGTGGATCGCAAGGTGCAAAGGCGATAAATGACTTGGTACTAAGTGCCTTACCCGAACTAATTCAAAACTACAATATTATACATCAATGCGGTGATACGAATATGGAAGAAGTAGTGCTACGCAGTCAACATATACTGCAAGGCAACCCGCTAGAATCAAATTACGCAGTATACGGACATATGGACTTTAAAGATGTATATCCAAATATTGATATAGCTGTGGCCAGATCTGGCGCTACCACTGTGTGTGAGTTAGCGGCTTGGCAAATACCCAGCATTTTCATACCGCTTCCAATTGCGCACGCAAATCATCAAGCTCTGAATGCTTATAATGCCAAATCTGCTGGGTGGGCCAAAGTAATAGAGGAGTCAAATCTTTCATCCGCAATATTGACCTCAGAAATAAATGAGATAATTCACGATGCTAAGCTATATAATGATATGAGTGAGTCAGCTAAAAATTATAATAATAGAGCTGCCTCCACTACAATAGCAAGGGAAATTATTAGTATTGCCATTAGTCACTATGCAAAATCTTAAAACTCATAGTATATTTTTAGATAAGCTCAAGCCGAAATATTTTTTTGCAATAATTTTGATATTACTCGTAATAAATATATCTAACATTTCGATAGCTTACCCACAAGCTACTCAAGAAGAGCTGAAAGGGAAAGTTAACAGTATAAGCGAGCAGATTAAAAAGCTCGAAGCCGAAATTGCTACCTACCAAAGTACTGTATCAAAAACAAAAGAGCAGGCCGCAACACTTAAAGAGGCGATAGCAAGACTTGAAGATAAAAAGAAAAATCTAAACAAAGAAATAGCTGTGACAGGCTACAAAATTGAAAATACTACCTCAAACTTACAATCGGTATCAGAGAAAATTATAGAAGCTGAAAATAGAATTAACTTTAACAAGAGCGCAATGGAGCAAAGCTTTAGAGATCAGCTCATGAGTCAGAATGAAGGGAATCTAATTACAAAGCTTCTGTCAGAGAATAACCTTTCTAATTCTATTAATAGGCTAAATTCTGAGCTTACATTTAATGAGCAGCTAGGAAACAGAGTAGAAGAGGTTACAAATTTGAAGAATACCCTAGACTCAGCCAAGAAGGTATATGAGCAGGAGAAGACAGTCCTAGAGAATTTACAAGATGACTTATCTGATAAAAAGTATTTAGTAGAGCAGAGTAAAAAGGAGAATGATGCACTGTTAGCCAAGACAAAAAATAAAGAAGCGGAGTATCAAAAGCTAATCTCTGATAGGAAGAAGAAGAAGACAGGACTAGAAGCTGAAATGTCCGACGCAGAGAACAAGCTTAAAATGCTGGTGGATGCAAGTAAGATACCGCTTATCGGGAATATCTTAAAATACCCAGTTAAGAAAATTGTAATCACTCAGTATTTTGGTAATACACCGTTTGCTAGCAAGAATCCCCAGGTATATAACGGTAGCGGGCACAACGGAATCGACCTTGGTGTACCAGAAGGGTCAGGCATTTATTCTGCAGCTGATGGAGTAGTGGTTGGCACAGGTAATACTGACTCATCCTGCTCTGGCGTATCATATGGTAAATGGATATTAATAAAGCATAACAATGGACTTAGCACACTCTATGCACATCTATCAAGTATACAAGTCAGTGAAGGTCAAGCAGTAACAGTTGGGCAAAAGATTGCACTGTCTGGCAACACTGGATATAGTACTGGCCCGCATTTACACTTTACAGTATATGCTAGCGATGCAGTTGCTGTGTCAAATTACACATCCAAGGTATGTGGCACTATAATGAGAATGCCACTTGCTCCTAAAGCAGCGTACCTTAATCCACTTACATACTTATAAAAGCCATTGCTAAAGTGTGACTTCATGCTAATATATACATATACTAATATATAATAAATATTTATGGCAAAAGGAAATCATAGAGAAAGAAAGGAGGTTAAAAAACCTAAGAAGGAGAAAGCTCCAAAAGCTTAAGGATTAGATCCCTGATATCATTCTGGGACTATTAATGTTATAATGATAGTCCATTATAAATAACTAATAATAAAAAATATATGTCAATAATTGATACTGTGCTAGGAATGACCGATTTAGATGAGAAATTAACAGCAAAGATGGCAGAGCTAGGTGTGTCAGTAGATGATATGAAAGCTTTGAAAGCAAAGTATGATGAGCTAAGTGCTGATGGTAGCATTACAAAGGATGAAGTATTGGCACAAGTCAAAGCTTTTGCTACTGAGAAAGGGCTATCAACTGAAATGTTTGATAAAGTTGTTGGAATGTTAAACACAGGATCAGAAGCTGCTTCAGATGCAACTGATACTGTTGTAGATGCTGCATCAGATGTAGTGGATACAGTAAATGATACAATTGCAAAGTAATTATAAATTACTAGCATAGTGCAAGCAAGGCGCCTTCGGGCGCTTTGTGCTATAATATAGCTACAAATATGACTTTACCATCAGATAGAATACTTAATACCATTAATTTAGCGGCACACCTACATAGGAATCAATTTAGACATGATTCGAACTCTACGCCATATGTGACGCATCTGTTTGCGGTCTGTATGTATTTGCGATCAGTAACCGATAGTGAAGACATAATAATAGCAGGTATAATGCACGACTCACTGGAGGATGTTGCTGATTATACGTATGATGATTTAGTAAGTGATTGTGGTGAAGAAGTTGCTAGAATCGTACGAGGTGTAACAGAGGATAAGTCGTTACCATACAAAGAGAGGAAGATAGCCTATCTAGATCGTTTAAAAATTGGATCAGATGAAAGCCTAATGGTAAGTCTGGCTGACAAAATACATAATGCCAAAAGCTATCTAACAATCGATGAATCTAAAAAGCATAGCGGTCACATGGTGATATTTGAAGAAGTACTACAAATTGCCAAGTCACGATTTAATAGCGATCATACCGCAGTCCCACTCATTCTAGAATTGGAAAATTGTATATTAGATATTAAAGCGCTGGAGAAGCAGAATGTCTAAGAAGTATGAATCTTAAGAAGTTTACAATACATGCCAGACTATGGCGTTGGCCAGGTGATATGCCTTGGCATTTTATAAATATAGACAAAGAGGCTTCAGCACATTTGCGCGATGCCTTCCCAAAAGCTTCGATGATAAAAGTAACTGCAAGTATTGATAACACGAGCTGGCGGACGTCACTGTTTAGAAATAATCGCGACAATAGCTATTTGCTTCCGATTAAGAAGGATATAAGGAGAAAGGAAGGACTACAGGATGGTGATGAGATAAAAGTAGACATTTTAATTTTGTAGCCTCTTAATTGCAAGTGACATCTTCAATAAATGCCATTTTGTGTACACACGGGTATATTGGTTTGAAATTAATATTAAATGTATTAAATCACAGCAGAATTTGTAACATAAAAACGCGCTTAAATTAATAAGCGCGTTAAAGCCCCAAGGGCAGAGCCGCAGAAATGTTATGCCTGGAAGCTCAAAGTATTGCGAAACACACGACCGCCAGCATGCCAACCGCCGCCCTCGCCCAAGTTCCACGCGTCGGCCCACCAAGAGCGAACACCAGAGTCCCAACGAAGGCTAACAACAAAGAGTGCACCACCTACACCAACCACATGAAACAAGTTCCAGACGCCATTAGTGAGTAGTTGACCTGCTTCACCGCTTAACTGTTTGTCGCGCAGCTCGGCGATCTGATCTGGTGTGAAGGCGCGCTTGCGTACTTCAGCTTCTCCGCCCATCTCGGCGATGATTTTAGTGTCGAAGGTATTCGACTTCAGGTCGAAACTTGTAACTCCAGCAAGTCCACGATGGACTACTGGCTCAACGTAAGCGGATGTGATACGTTGCCGGAACTCATCGCTTACCCACAGCTTCTTTTCTGCGTTGGACTGCCAGTAGGCTGACACAGAGAATGTTACAAGCGCTACAGCAGAAAGCTTGAATCCTGCAGCGAGAGCTGCTTGCAACTTCTTTGGATTGTTGATGTACTCTTCCATCTGAACACCTGTCAGGTTTTTAGGTAGACACATCGCAACCGAAGCTACAAATCGGGCTGTTAACCCATCGAAAGTTTTTTGCGTCATGATGACGTTTCCTTTTAAAAATGTAAAGAACGAAATGCTCTCAACTGGATAAAGTATACACCTAATTTAGAAGTTTGTCAATAGATTCAGTTAATGTTCACATGCATATGACACTTTTGTAAAATTAGCACCTGAGTATGAAAACACCAAGAACCTTCAGGTTTAACGGTATTTAATAAATTAATGATATAATATAATAACCAAATAAAGGATAAAGTATGAACGCCCAAAGTAGTAAAAACACCAAAGACAAAAGCAATAACAATACAAGTAGCAAAAGCAGTAGTATAAGTGGTGCAAATGTATATATTGAAAGATACAACAGTAGACACGCAAAGCTTAATGACAAACAATGTGAGGCAGTAGAAACTATAGATGGCCCACTACTTGTAGTTGCGGGCCCAGGAAGCGGTAAGACTGAATTACTTTCACTGCGCACTGCAAATATATTATTAAATACTCAAGTCTCGCCACATAATATACTTCTACTCACTTTTACAGATAGTGGTGCGCAGAATATGCGCGAGAGACTAGTACAGATAATCGGAGAGACTGCATACAGAGTCGCTATATATACCTTTCACTCATTTGCGTCTGATATAATGGGTAGATATGCAGAATACTTCTTCGACGGTGCAAATTATAAGCCAGTAGGAGAAGTAGAGAAGTTATCGATAATTGAAGATACTCTCGCCAGGCTTGATAGAAGCAACCCTCTGTCATCCAAACATTTTGAGAAAGGATATACATATACCAAAGATGTAATATCATTAATTGCCGCACTTAAAAAAGGTAATTTAAGTCCAGAAGAGTGGAGAAAATCCATTAATGAATCAGAGATTGTATATGAAAAAATTAACTCAGTATGCGGAGAGCTGCTGGCCGAGATAAGTGGAAAAAGGAAATTTGATATAGTCCGCGATGGATACTTGAAGATTTATGCTGAGCTAGAGAATATAAATAACACTGACCAGAATAGCATAACTAAATACCTATTAGCTACGCTAGGACTAGAGCTGAAGCTAAGCATCGATACGGGTGAGTATAAAAATTTAAACGATTGGAGGGATTCCCACTTTACCAAGAATACTAATAAGAATACTGACAGGAATGCAGATTTTAAAATACTTAAAGACAGCAGAGAAGAGAAAATAAGTAAGTGGAAAGCTCTAGCTGATGTGTATGAGTCCTATAACAATGAAATGCATAAGCGTGGATTGTATGACTTTGAAGATATGATATTCATGGTAGCCCGTGAGTTAAAAAGTAATTCAATTTTGAGAAATGAGTTAGAAGAGAAGTATCAATACATTATGGTGGACGAATTCCAAGATACTAACGAGTCTCAGTTTTCACTTATCGAAAGTCTAACCATGTCTCCAATTAACGAAGGAAGTCCAAATGTAATGGCGGTGGGGGACGACGATCAAGCTATATACAAATTCCAAGGAGCAGAACTGGATAACATATTTAAATTCAGGACAACTTACCCGACCACTAAATTCATAGTCCTGGATAAAAATTATAGATCTACCCAAGAGATACTAGATAAAGCCCGATCTGTGATCACCGTGATAGAAGATAGACTAGAGACCAGATATCCAGGTGAAATCAATAAGAGAATAACCGCAAGCAATGCTGAGCTAATAGAGAATAGAAAAGCAAGTGGTAATGCCATCATTGAAAAGTCATTCGATAATCAGTATTCAGAGCTGGATTATATCGCATCTGAATGTAAGAGGCTATTGGGCCAGGGTTGCGACCCTAAAGAGATAACAGTAATTTCTAAGAGCCATGCTAATCTAAGATCACTATCGAAAGTAATGGGCGAATATAATGTGCCGTATTCGTATGAAAAGCGTGAGCATGTATTGGATAAAAAGCCAATACATGAGCTAATAACTATTGTAGAGTTCGTCACTAGTGGCATGACCAATATAAAAGAGGAGTTACTGCCGGAGATACTGTCATACAAATTCTGGGGTATAGAGCGAATAGATATTTGGAGACTGGCGGAAGCTGTTAAAAAGGGAAGCACTGCCACGGGCGAGCTGGGTGAAAAGATATATACTCGCGGTAGCTGGATAGGCACAATGCTAGCAAGCGATAATAGCAAAATTTCTGATATTGCTAACTTTTTAATCAAGCTAATAACAGACGCGCAAAGTGTACCACTCGAGCATCTATTGGATGAAATTATTGGCACTAAAGAGTGGGAAATAGTATCAGAGCATGATGATGTAGAGGGGGACATAGAAGTACCCTCAAAAGGCAATTTTGGCCCTTCTGGAGGTACTAATTTAGAGTATATTTCACCATTTAGGCAGTATTATTTTGGTAAAGATAACTTTGATCATAACAAGCCAGAATATCTTGAGTTCCTGTTTGCGCTACGTACTTTTATCGGCGCACTTCGAGAGTACAATCAAGGCGAAGTGCTGCATGCTAAAGACTTGAGCTCTTTTGTAGAAGTATACACCAATAATGACAATTTGAGTTTGAATTTAGTATCACCTTTTGCAACTAGTGACTCCGCCATCACGCTACAGACTGCCCACAAATCTAAAGGCTTGGAATATGAATATGTATTTATAATTAATAGTGATGAGGATGAATGGTCGAGTAGGGGCATGACTAATAAAATTGGCACTCCAGCACATTTACAATTACTACCTAATAGTGACAGTTTAGATGACAGAATTAGGCTTTATTACGTAGCAATGACAAGATCAAAACATACACTATATATCACAAATAATAAGAATAAATTCGGTGCACTCATGACTAATAATTCTAACCTAGAAGCAGGGAATAGTGCTGGAAAGAATGCTAATACATCAGAGTTGTCTAGTCCGAGTGTAATTAGCAAAGAGCTAATAAATAATTTGTATTTCATGGACCGTAAAGAGATTGTAAATGATGAAAAGGTGCTACTCAAAAGGCTCTTAGAGAATTATAAAATGCCGGTCACTCATATGATTAATTATCTTAATATATCTAAAGTGGGACCAGATAAATTTATAGAGCAGAACTTGTTAAAATTCCCTCAAGCTATGAGCGCAAGCAGTATATACGGTAGTGCCATGCATGAAGCGATGCAAAATTTCTATTTGTATTATAAGAAGAATGGAAATCTAGCAACACTAGAAGCATTGCAAACATATTTTAAGAATGCAATGAATTTAAATGCAATGTCGAAAATAGAAGCTGACAAATATTTGAAATCTGGAGCTGAGGCGCTCGATATTTATTATCATGACTTAATAAAAAGAGGTGTAAATCCGACCGACATGGTAGAGGTCGACTTTGCGAGAGAAGGTGTGGTAATAAGGGACGTACAAGCAACAGGTAAAATAGATAAGATGGAATTCAGAGGTGGCACTATAGTAGTAACCGATTTGAAAACTGGTAAAAGCTTTGATGGTTGGGATAGTAAAACTAATACAAATGACCTATCTGAATATGATAAAATAAAATTACACTTTTTCAAGTATCAATTGGCATATTATGCACTCCTTATTCGTAACTCTAGGAGCTATCATCAATATAGCGTAGAGAAGGGGTATATCGAATTTTTAGAGCCAGACAAATCTGGAGCAATAAACATCCTAGAGCTGGATATCACAACTGAATTAATAGATAGGGTAGAGAAGCTGTCTAATCTGGTCTACAACAAAATAATTAATTTAGACTTCCCAAATACCGACAATTATAAGATTGATGACAGGGGTGAAGAGAAGGAAATAAAGTTAAAAGATATAGAAGATTTTGAAGAGAGGCTACTAAGTTTGGATTTATAGACTGCCTTATTCAAATTGTAAAGCGCTACCATTTGGTAGCGCTTTTGCTAAGTATTTTTGATAGTTAAGTAGTAGCTCTAATTGAAATTAAAAGCTATTTACGGACACAGCATCTGGAATGCCAGCGATTAAGCCATTAATAACTTCAGGAGCAATCATTCCACTGCTTGCACGAGGTAAACTCAATATTACACCGGATGGGCGTTTTTGAAAAAGGACTTTAACCCTACCAGACTCTAGATCAGAAAAGGCCAAAAACCCTTCCCCAAAAAACATCTCCCAATTTACCCATTCGCCTGTTGGACCCGAGGTTGTAGGGAGGTATCGCTGATGCCGTATATTTTCACGCCAGTCTTTTTCTGCGTACGTCCTGAAGCCTGCAAATTCAATTGTCATAACTGAATCAATCGCCTCCACTATCTGCGCTACGTGCTTTGCATCTCTGAATTTATTCTGCAATGCGCGCGCTGTAAGCCGCTCACGAGTACGATTAATATCAGTAATTGCTGATTGCAACACTCCTGCCCACTCATCGCACTTTTCGATAATAAAGGCTTCCACTTGTGCTAGTGTACTAGCATCTTTTGATCCTATTTTTATTGTGCTCCCGCTAGGAAAGTCTTCTGACTGTACCCATAGGATACATTCGCCATAGATACCATCATCTGGTATTACAAAATCTACAGTGTAGTCACATGACCACGAATCTTCTTCTACCAGTGCAATAAATAATTTACCCATTGGTGTAAGTGCTGGATCAGACTCCTTAAAGTCACCAATACGCTTGATGGCATCACATTTAGACTCATGAGCGGCTACAGATGACCGTACTTTGCCAAATTTCATAATATTCCTTTCAAAGGAAGGTTAGATTAATTACATCAGACAATTCTGACATAGCTGTATGTAATCCTACTATAATTGATTTTTCTTGTCAAAATATGAAAACATAATAGCAAAATTAGTCAATACTAATTGGTTATGTTTGCATATGTATATAGCCCTTCTATATAAATAACTAACCCCACCATGTTGGCGGGGTGCTATATGTTGTATCTACGCTGGATTCGACATATCCTTCATTGTGCTCTTCAGTTTCTTTAAGAAGATGTCGACTGTCGATTCCCACTCACCTTCACCTTCTGAGAAGTAATGAGCATGTCGCTTTGGTAACGGAGTTTCCCGTAGAAGCTGGCAGAATGCGCTATAGCTGTCCCACGATACAAGACTCAGCCATAACTGATGTTCTCCGCCTTCGTAAATACGGCCACGTACATCACCGCTGTTCATGACAAGTGCTGGATTGGTTGGTGACTGGCGCTCCCCCTCATGAAGGAAGAGAATAAGCGCACCAAGTGGCGAAGATTCTGACGCCGAGATCATCCCGCTCGAATATGCATCTTTCATTTGTTTCTCCCATTTAAATGATTAAGGATTTAAGATCAACTACAAAAAGTATACACTATTTATCATAATTTGTCAATAGATAAACAGCCATATAAAAATAAGGACTTTTCAATATATGCACATGTATCCAGATGCAAAATTAGTCAATACTTATGATTTTGTGAGGGTGGTGGTGGCCACTTACAATGCGTATTCTACGATTTGGGAACTGAGTATGTAGTAGGTCCAGAAGTGCTGAATTAGCTAGACCCCTTTCAGCTGGTGCCTTCACATGCGCGGTATACAAGTCTGGCGAGTCCTGACGCAGATCATCAGTACTAGCATCTGGATACATGTGTATTTTAATATACATGTTATAATTATAGCATGTATTATGACAAGTAAAAATGTAAGCAATGTAAAAGATGAAAGGATCCCCGATACCAGAGATCCATATAAAGCAGTCTGGGTATCACATAGTAGTATGGGGGACTTTTTAAAATGCCCGAGGCTATATTATCTGCACAATGTATATAAGAATAAAAATGGAAGAAAGATAGCAATAGTTACCCCTCATATGTCACTCGGAGTGGCGGTGCATAACACTTTAGAGAATCTATCAAATTACAAATTAGAGCAGAGGGTAGATATCATAAAAAATAGACTACTAGATGATTTCGAATCGAACTGGCAAAAAGTAAGTGGTAAAGTTGGCGGCTTTACAAGTGTAGAAATGGAGGAGGAATTCAAGTCACGTGGAGCCGAGATGATAAGGCGTGTAATGCTCAACCCTGGCCCACTAGTAAACAAAACTGTAAGCTTCCCCCCAAAGGTAGCTAATTCTGAGAAGGTAGACATGCTGCCGCATTGCTTT
Source organism: Minisyncoccota bacterium (assembly GCA_035905815.1). Classification (GTDB taxonomy): domain Bacteria; phylum Patescibacteriota; class Minisyncoccia; order Phycocordibacterales; family UBA5272; genus JAMIGE01. Next base: position 16,121 of record JAMIGE010000016.1, read on the forward strand.
TTAAATGATACAGATAATATTATTCTGTGCGGTAAAGTCGATTGGCTAGAATATCTACCGGACACTGATAGTTTAAATGTAATAGACTTTAAAACTGGTAAACATGACGAGAAGGAAGGATCACTGCAATTGCCAATCTATCAACTATTACTTAATAATCTGCAGAAGAGGAAAGTCACCAGAGCAGAGTACTGGTACATAGACAGGGATGATGCGCCTATAGCTGCAAAATTATATGATCTAGATGATGCCTATAACAAAGTATATGCTGTAGCATCACAAGTCGCCCAAGCAAGAGCAAAAAATGAATACGCATGTCCTGTGTCAGAATCAGGATGTAGACATTGCGCACCATACGAGAAGATTATCCAGCTGCTGAGCGGCGACAGTGCAATATCTGACATTGAATATGTCGGCAAAGGCGAATACAAACAAGATCTGTACATCGAACTGTAGACGATCACTGTAAACCAAAGAATGCAAAATTGTATATTTTATAAACAAGTCCAAGATTGAATAAGATTGAATACTGAAGTAGTGGGGTATAAGACAATCAATATCTTGACCTTGCACCAGGCAGCCCAGCATAATCTAAGTATTTATTTGTATTTATCTAAATTAATAAATTAATACTCAATGTCGCACAATATATCTTTTACGACATTATACACTATTAAAACAAAGGATATATATGAATATAGATTACAATTCAAGTTCAACTTTCCACTAATTCTTAGATTATGCTGGACTGACTCTGACTTTAGACTGCTTTATGCTTTTTTGTACTTTTGCGATTTTATTCAAAACTCTAAATAAAAATTCTAAGTTTGTGACTAGTTTGAAATTTTAATTTTGAATTAAAACTTGCTATAAATTATATAGTTGTCGTATTCTGACTTAACTGGAAATACATCATTAGGTATAAAATTGTAGTCCTTCCAGTCTACATCCTTAAATAGCAATATAGCCTGTACGTTACTTGGCAGGTCCAATGTGTCATGTGTCTGTACCCATTTTGAGACTTTTGTGCCGAGAGTGTTACCAGAATTATCATACACGTTACCTAGCTCCATATTACTTCCGATAAGAAGGTTGTCGCAGTCAAAATAATATGCAGCAGGATTGGCTGATACCTTTTGTGTCCAAGAATAGCTAGTATATAAATGCCAAGGCAGAACTAGAATCTTTGAATCATCATTATTCGGATTGTAGCATCTACTATTGACAAATTGCTGATTAATAGTACTCCAATACTCGGGATAATTAATTGGCTTTATTTGTCCCCATAAGCCGAGCAATATATATGGTGTCCAAAGCACACTTGCTACTATAGTGATGTATGCAGCATAGTATTTCTTTTCATCTTATTAAGCCTTCATCGTATCCACCGAGCTTCTCATAAATAGCTTTTTCGTAAAACCTAGCAGCTTCCATAAAGTTAATACCAACATAATACGATCTTTCAAGTTTTTTTACATTAGCCCAAAAAGTTGTACCAAATGATTCCTCTGGTATAACTACAGCAACAACATTCTTCTTTTGCATTTCATTCAAACATTCAATGGTCACGGATTCGGATAGTTCCATATCACTATCAATTATAGCAACATATTTTCCTGTTGAATTTTTAACTCCAAAATTTCTCTGGGCACTTCTCTCTGGACCAACTTGGAAAAACTTATCAGCATATTTTTTAGCAATATCTGGTGTATTATCTGTAGAAAAATTATCTACAACGATGACTTCAATATTCTTGTAAGTTTGAGTTTTGATTGATCTCAAGCAGTCTTCAAGCGTAGAAGATGAATTCTTAGTTGGGACAATAATACTTACCTTTACATTTCCATCATTCATATTCTGTTCTAAATTTTTGCTCATATTAGTTTAAAATAATTCTACTAAAGTCATCATAACACCTATCAAAATTTAACTCTTTCGAAAATTGCCATGCATTATTCTGTAAATTCTCGTAGAGACTTTTATCTTCTAGTAATTTTAGCATATTGTCTGCTAAATCACCAATGCTTCCACTTTCAGAAACTAATCCTGTGACACCGCTCTGAGTACTATCTCTTAAACCGTCAACGTTATAAACACATGCAGGAGTACCTTGACTATTCGCCTCTGTCACTACTAGGCCCCAACCCTCTTTTATGCTGGTAACAGTAATAATGTGGGACTTTTGCATAAGAACAATCTTTTCACTTTCAGAAACCTTACCCAACACCTTAATATCACTTTTGTACTTTGATTGACTTATATAGTCTAAAACTTTTTCCCCATATTTACCATCTGCAGAGCCAGCAATCTTAAGTGTTAGCTTTGTGTTCTTCCTTTTGGCTATCTCAAAAGCTTTTACAATATCTAATGTCCTTTTCATTTCTCTTATTGCTCCTAAAGATAGGATTGTTGGCTCATCATATTTTTCTACTGAACTCAAACTTACTATAGGACTTATTTCTATACCTTGACTAATTATAGATATACATTCGGGGCTAAAGCCAAAATCAACTAAATCTGCCTTTGTACTATTTGAAATTGTTATAACTTTAGTATTAGTAAATCTAGCCATTGTGGAGTATATGAATAAGATTGCTGGCTCAAATATGTAGTAGCCAAAGTGAGACACAATTGGAGGCACTTGATACCACCAAACTTCTCTTGCTAACTGGTGATAAAAAAGAAACTTTTTAGTTCTACTGTTTGTAAACATGAATGAGAAAAGTGGTATAGTGTTTACCTCTTCTACAACATAATCAAAATTTGAAAAATTTCTAATCATGTAAATGAAATTTGTAATTGCAAACAGAATAATAGATCCATTTGGATATCTGTGAGTAACCCGGAAGCCATTATTTATTAGTCTTTCAAGAATATTATGCGTAACTACCTCTGCTCCTCCAGCGTTAATTTTATCAACAGACTTCCACGACACCCATACTAATCTTTTGGTCTGGCTACTATTAATAGTCTTATTCATAACTACACAAAATAACGCTCAAACTTACAGCTTAATTATAATCCAGGACCCAATCCCTATGCCAATAATAAGAGAAACGAGTATGGTAATTATGTATGCGGTGTAAGAAATTGTAATCATAATTGTTTTAAGTCTATAATTAAAGTATAGCACGGCCTTAACCAAACGCAAAATATATGTTATAATTATAAGCCTAGGGCCATTAGCTCATTTGGTAGAGCGCTTCCATGGCATGGAAGAGGTGAGCGGTTCGAATCCGCTATGGTCCACAAAATGAAACTATTCACTTGGATAAAAGGTAGACAAGAGGGTACTGAATATCAAAAGTTTTGCTTTTTGTATTTTAAAATTTTCAAACTTGGTTTGGACGGATATATATTAAAATACGAGCCCAACACTATACTTAAACCTCACCGCGATGTAATAGATGGAAAGCATTATAGACTCAATATAGAGCTTGCTGGAGAAGGTGAGTTTGAATGCGAGTCAGAAATAATTAATATCATGAATAAAATTCATTTGTTCAGGCCAGACATAAATATTCATTCTGTTATAAATAAAAATTCAAAAAGATATGTGCTATCTTTAGGTTTGGCTATATTTAATAAATAAAACTACTTGTAGTGCAAACAAGTTCTTGTTTTGCATACAAGCAGAATAATTTAACCTTACTACTCAACTATTTTAAATACAAATGCTTCTTCGCACTACATCTGCAGCCCTTGGGGGCTATGTACTCCCGGTAGAACATCTCGCCATAATCATATGATATCTCATCACCAGATTTGATGTCTTTGATAGCTTTGACATATACTCTACCCTTTCTAATTTCGCTCTCGGCATTACCGTCGCAGCTATGATTAATATATCTAGCCATATTCCACCTCACGCTACCATCAATTGTCTTATTCCTATTTACTTCAAAAAGGTACATGTTAGCCTTGGCAGCATCTGACTCTTCTTTGTTTAAAATATTACCGATGTATTCTATAATTAAATCCCCTTTCGTGATATCCTCCAAAGCAAAGAGGCCTAAACCAGCTAGACCTCTTTTAACTTTAACACTCTTAATCGGCATCGAAATTTAAGCTACTGAATTGATAGTTACCTCGAAATATGGCTGGCGGTGTCCATTCTTCTTATGATATCTAGACTTTTGCTTGTATTTAACCACAGTAACAGTATCATGCTTTGCAATATTGGTAATCTCTGCTTCTACCTTTGCACCAGTAACTAAAGGTGTACCTACTACTGACTTATCACCATCAATAGTCATAAGCACTTGGTCAAATGTAACCTTGTCACCTATTTTGTAATCACCTGTAATCTTCTCGATTTTAAGCTTCTGCTTATCAGCGACCTTATATTGCTTACCTCCTGTTTTAATAATTGCGAATTTCATAGTTACAGTATTATACCTTATTTTTAATAACTTTTCAAGGGGTGTCAATTATAGACCCTCTTCCTTCAGACTTTCAATAATATTACGGACTTTGCTGCTCATTTTCTTTGGCATTAGAACATTAATTTTGACAAGTGCATCGCCTCGCCATTTATCCTTACTCGGTACACCACGACCCTTAATTGTAAGTATATCCCCAGTATTTACGCCTTCTTTAATATCAATAGCAATGACTCCGTCCAAGCCTTCAATACTGTGAGTAGCACCTAGTAGTGCATCACTAAGCTTTATATTGTGAGTTGTGATTATATCCATACCTTCACGCCTCCAATTCTTATCTGGCTCTACTCTTACTTTTACATACATGTCCCCGCTACTACCACCTTTGATAGCCTCGCCCATACCCACTACCTTTAGCATGTCTCCGTTGTTAATACCTGTCGGCACCACAATTTGTACTTCATCTCTAGTGTTTACCACACCCCTACCTTTGCAGTCATGGCAGTTGGACTTGAACATCTGTCCTGACCCGTCACAACCATCACACTCACGCACTGATTGTAATGTACCCATAAATGTCTTCCTTTGCTCGGTCACCCTACCTGCACCATTACACTTTTTACATGTCTCTTTACCTTTGGTGGTGTCGCCTCCTGTACCAGTACAAGTCTTACAAGTTGAAACTTTAGGTACTACAACTTTGCGCTCAGTCCCGAATATGCTTTCTTTAAAAGTCACTTCTATGTCTATAGACAGGTCGCGACCACGCCTCTTTGTCTGTCTAGAACTACCAAATCCAAACATGTCTCCAAATATATCGCCGAAATCCGACATATCAAATTCCACATTCTGGAAATCTCCATTACCAAATCCACCGAAGCCTTTAGTAAACTGAGAAAAGTCAAAACCATTCGGATCAAAGCCTCCCGCTTGTGAAGCATTACCAGCAAAGCTCTGTCCATACATGTCATATTCTTTGCGCTTCTTGTCATCACTTAATACTGAATAGGCTTCAGACGCTTCTTTAAATTTAGCTTCATCTCCGCCTTTGTCTGGGTGATGCTTGGATGCCAACTTATAGAACGCCTTTTTAATTTCGTCTTTACTAGCTTCCTTTTTAACTCCCAAAATGTCGTAGTAATTACTTTTTGCCATATGTTTAATACCTTACATAATAACACATTTCAGCTTTAATACAAATACAAATACTATGTGCAAAATGCAGCCCGGGGGGCTGCATTTTGCACATAGTATTTGTGTTATACTTAGATTTTACCGATCAAATCCATGCTCGGCTCTAGAGTTTCCTTGCCTGGCTCCCAACTTGCTGGGCAGACATTCCCGCCATGCTCGCGTACAAACTTGGCAGCCTGTAACTTGCGTAGCAATTCTTTGGCAGACCTACCGATACTATTATCATTTATCTCCATAGCTTTTAATACACCATCTGGATCGATAATAAATGTACCTCTTAATGCCACTCCTTCCTCCTCTATTAGGACATTAAAGTATTCTGCTAGCTGATGATTAGCATCCGATGCCATACCATATTCTACCTTTCCGATAGCTTCACTAGAATCATGCCATACCTTATGGGCAAAAGCTGTGTCTGTACTTATAGAAAGTACCTCTGCGCCTTCAGCCTGCATCTTGGAATAGTATGATTGCAACTCTTCTAACTCTGTAGGGCACACAAAAGTAAAATTAGCTGGATAGAAAAATAGTACTAACCATTTACCATTATAATCTGAAATACTTCTCTTTGAAATTTTCTTAGCTTGGTAAACATCGAATTCGAAATCAGGTACACCTGCTCCGATCATCGCAACCGAGCTTACAGGTACGCCACAACTATCGCATCCACCATCGCAACAATCACAACTTGCACAATCACACATCATTTCACTTTTTGACATATTGTTTTATTTACTATTGCTTATATATAATGTATTATATCACATTATGAGAGACTTGGTAATCATCATCGGACCAACAGCAAGTGGAAAAACTGCCGCTGCAATTAAGCTTGCCAAAGAAATTGATGGGGAGGTGATCTCTGCAGACAGTAGACAAGTATACAAGTACTTAGATATTGGTAGTGGTAAAGTATCCCGAGAAGAAATGGATAATGTGCCTCATCATATGCTAGACATTGCTAATCCAGAAGAGCGCTACACAGCTATGGACTGGCTTAATCAAACTGAGAAAATAATAAAAGAAATTAAGTCAAGAAACAAGACACCAATTGTCTGCGGTGGTACTGGACTATATATTGACGCCCTACTGTACGGCCTAGATAGCATATCAGTGGAAAACCTAGACCAAAGGAGAATACTCCAAAATATGACACTTTTAGATGTGCAGAATATTTTAAAAGATAAAGTTAAGGATAGCGACAATCCAGAGTATTTTAATAATCTCAACAATAGTGAAAAGAATAATAAGCAGAGACTGATACGTAAAATTGAATTGTCTAATTACAATTTAATTGAAAACAGTGGAAACAGAAAGCTTAATTACGACCCTAAGATTATCATACTTGATCCAAATAAGGATGAATTAAAAAGTAAAATCATAGATCGTGTGCACAAAAGGCTGCAGCCAGGCAGTAGTATGATAGAAGAGGTCAAAGACTTGATAGAGAAAAAAGGCGTAAGTAAGGAGTGGCTAAAATCACTTGGCTTAGAGTACAAATATGTAACAATATATCTGGATGGTGAGATTAATTACGATAAGATGCAAGAATTACTAATTACCAAAATATATCAATATGCTAAGAGACAAAATACTTGGAATAAAAAGTACCACACTTTGCTACAAAAGTAAACTCCAACGCAAAAACTGTGGACAACTATATTCTATATTTTGTGATCGGTGCTATTATTATATATAGCTGTTCATTACCGGTAAGAACAAAGAAAAATAATATAACAATCAACTAATTTAATTTAATAATATGGCAGCAAAAACAAAATTCGAAGTATACAAAGACAACAAGTCACAATTTAGATGGAGACTACTAGCAGCTAATGGTGAGCCAGTAGCATCATCAGGTGAAGGATTCCCAGAGAAGCGTACAGCTATGAATGCAGTAAAGAAGCTAAAGGATTGGTCTAACACTGATGTCGTAGTCGACATTGAGAAGATGAAAGAGGAGGCTAAGAAGGCAGCAGAGAAAGCTAAGGCTGATAAAGCGAAAGCAAAAGCAGCACCTAAGAAGGCAGTGGCCAAAAAGCCCGCAACTAAAAAGCCAGCAGCAAAGAAGCCTGCAGCTAAAAAAGTAGAGGCTCCAAAACCTGTAGTAGCTAGTGCAACACTAATCTAAATACACTGATATAAATTATATTATTTACAAAATATAATTTAGATACTCAGCCTACTTGGCAAAACAAATCCGAGCATAGCTCGGATTTGTTTTGCCACTGTATTAACTACAAGTATTATTTTATCTACTTCCATAGAAGATAAAATTACTAATATTAAATATCCAAATCTGCCATGTGTGCATTAGTAGTAATAAAGCTCTTTCTAGGACCAACCTCACTACCCATAAGCATTTCGAATATTTTGTCAGCACCAGCAGCATCGAGTGCGCTAACTTGCTTTAATGTTCTATTATTTGCATCCATGGTGGTCTCTTTAAGCTCATCTGGGTTCATCTCTCCCAATCCCTTATAACGCTGTACGCTATACTTTGGCTCCTTGGCCAACATTTTATCTTTCACTACATCATCATATATATAATGCACTTCTTTACCCTTACTAAGCTTGTATAATGGCGGCTGCGCAATATATAGGAATCCTTTATCGATTACTTCTCGATAATATCTAAAGAAGAAAGTTAAAAGAAGTGTACGAATATGAGCACCGTCAACATCAGCATCAGTTGCAATTATTATCTTATGATATCTAATTTTATTAATATCAAAAGTATCACCGATAGCAGCACCTAATGCCAATACTAAATTCTTCACCTGCTCTGACCCAAGCATTTTATCTAATCTGGCACGCTCTACATTCAATATTTTACCACGTAGTGGTAGTATGGCCTGTGTACGCCTATCACGTCCCATTTTAGCTGATCCACCCGCAGAGTCTCCCTCCACTATGAATAACTCACTTTCCTCTGCGCTATTTGAAAGGCAGTCTGCCAATTTACCTGGAAGAGTCATGCCTTCTAATACTCCTTTACGTAATATGCTATCCTTGGCGGCTTTAGCAGCCTTCCTAGCACGCATTGCGAGAAGTCCTTTACCGATTATTTCTTTAGCATCATCTGGATTCTCTTCTAGGAAAGTATTAAAGGCCTCACTAAACACGGTAGACACCGCACCTTGGGCCTCCATACTTCCAAGCTTTGCTTTGGTCTGTCCTTCGAACTGAATCTCGCGAAGCTTTACAGATATGACACAAGTTAGCCCCTCTAATACATCTTCTCCTCCTAAATTCTCATCCTTTTCTTTTAGGATATTGTTCTTCCTTGCGTAACCATTAATTAGTCTGGTGAGTGTAGTTTTAAAGCCTGTCACATGAGTACCACCATCTGGATTAGGTATATTATTAGCAAAAGGTGCAATCTTGGTAGTAAGGTCATCGATATACTGAAGAGCGATTTCAACCCCTACTCCATCCGCCTCCTTCTCAACATAGAAAATATTTTTATGTACTGGCTTTGAAAGTATATTATAATGCCTAACCAAGCTCTTTAGACCTCCTTCGAAGAAGAAGCTCTGAGTTACGCCCGGCAGATGTGCGTCATATAAATAGACAGTATCAGACAAATCAATTTTACCTGTGTAATCTCGAAGGTCCATGACATGTATCTGCATGCCTTTTACCAAATATGCCTGCTGCCGCAAATGTGTAACTACCTTGTTCCAGTCAAAAGTTGTACCTTCTTTAAAAATTGTCCCGTCTGGCTTGAAAGTTACAATTGTGCCATGCAATTTACTTTTCTTAATCTCTTTAACTTTATGCTTGGGCACACCGATTGAATACTCCTGCATACTTAAAGCTCCGTCACGATATACTTCCACTTTGCACATAGTCGACAAGGCATTCACAACCGAAGCGCCCACTCCGTGCAGTCCTCCAGACACATTGTATCCATCACCTCCGAATTTACCTCCCGCGTGAAGTGTACACATAATAGTCTCTAGCGCACTTACCTTAGTCTTGGAATGTATTCCTACTGGTATACCGCGACCATTATCTACTACACGTATAATATTGTCAGGAAGTATAGCAACTTCAACACGATTCGCATGGCCATTCATTGCCTCGTCACGAGAGTTGTCGAATATTTCCCATATTAAATGATGTAATCCTTCTGGCCCAGTAGAGCCAATATACATACCAGGCCTTTTCCTTACTGGTTCTAGTCCTTCTAGTACTTGTATATCATCTGCACCGTATGAATTCTCTTTAGTTTTTGCCATGTTTTTGTATACTGTATTATAGCATTTTTATAACATTTAGCATAGAGAAAATTATCAACATCTTTATATTAAATTTGACAAAATCTTCATAATATATTATGGTAAATACAGACCCGAACTTCAGGGTGAAAATGAAGAAGCAAGGAGATACGTCAATGGCAAGATTTTGCAAATTTGTTACAGTATTTGTCGGCCGTAGTATGTACCATGGTGGTGACGGACTTGAAATCGGCGGTCTTGTAATCTTTCGAAGTATGGAAGAATTCAAAACCATGGAACAGCAACGTGGCTGGGACAAGATGGAGGGTGTGAAAGGAGACTCCTGGTGTAGCGATCCCGAAGAATTCAAAGCGGCGCTCACTGCTACCAATGCAAAACGGTGGGCAGATGGGAAAGCAGTCGATAATAAGTACTTCATGTTTGCTGCTACCGACATCGACAAACTATATCGCCTGGGCGGTTGGCGATAAATAGTCACCAAAAGTAAAAAGCGCACCGATAGGTGCGCTTTTAATATTTCAATGTTATTTCATACCCCGCCCCGACAACATCGTTATCATCGATTGTACAATGGCACAATCTCCATCCGCTCTACCCCGTGCAGGACATAGCGTACAAGCGAACTAGCTGGCGCCAACAAGCCGTAAAGGTCTGCTTTACCGCTTGCGACCTCGCGCGCTGGAGTAGAAAACATTATTTCCTGCATATCAACATTTGGATGAAACTCGCGTATAAAGGATCTATGATCATCCAAATCACGTCGAATGATTAGATCAGCCGCACGAAGCGCATTCGCCACTGTAAATTGCAATCCGTAATTTGTTGATATCACTTTAATCCGTGTTGCCTCTGTGTGCAGGATATTTTTAATAACACCGGGTCTATCATCTATACCATCCAGATTACGATATGGAATTGCGTGTGGATCAAATAGGTCCAAAAGCAATCTAATGCGCGCCATGAATAAGCCGTCTTCAAGCTTCATCCTAATAATGGACATGTTGAAACCATTAAAGTTGTCAGCTATTTTAGCCTCTGCTGGGCCACAATCACTACTTCGCCCATTAAAATGATACTCGAGGCTTCGAATTTTACGCTCTACAGATTGCTTATCCGTCTCCAGGAAGCTTTGCGCAAGTGCTAATCGCTCATACATCCTTGTTATTAAATTATCAGTCAGCATGCGCGTACAATACGCACAGTGCAGCCACTCGGTAATAATCCAACTCTCGAGTGGAGAAAGTCCGATGCGAGATACGCACTGGCGCAGTTCCACAACTTTACTATTGCGCAGCCTATCTCTTGTAGAGGGTGTGTTAGACTTTGACATTCCGTTCTTGTCAGGCATTTGTATTCACTTTCCTTGATAATGTTAAAAGAGCAATAACAGTACAACTCTAACACATTTGACTAGCAACGTAAAGCTTGTATGCATTTTACAAATTCATCGTTTCTTTCATATTCATTATTAAAGTAATTTGAGAAGCTAGCAAATCCAGGACTGAAGAGTATTACGCCGCTGCTCATACCATCTGAGAATTTAACTGCCGCATCCACACACTCTAGAATAGTATCGTAAACGGCATAGTCTACCTTGTTATGAATTAGCGGCATTAGCTTGTCTGTACCTGTGCCAGCGATTAGTACTACCTTAGCAGCGTGACTTATGATGATGCTAGCTAATTCCTCCAAGTCCAAGCCTTTATCAGTCCCACCAGCAATTAGGACCGGCTTAAGACTCCAGTGCTCATATACTGCCTTTAGTGCAGCTATTACAGCATCAGGATTTGTCGCGTTGTTGTCATTGTATACAGATACTCTAGAGTCCAAAATATTACCCATATATTCTAGTCGCCCTTCTACACCTGTAAACTTTGATAGCGCATTAGAAATTTGGTCTCCAGCCAGCCCCAAACTCAGGCATGCATAATATGCCAGTAGAATATTAACCTTGTTGTGACTACCAATTAGATTATTATTTACTATAATTATGTTTTGATTATAGTCTGCAACTATTAAATCAGATTTTATATCAATATGAGCATTATTATTCAAAGTATAATTTGACTCTACTGTCAGCTTTGGATTAAACTTTTCTATTTGTATTGCAGATTGTGAACTTGCAATTAAAAAGTCTTTAGTGCTTTGATATTTAAATATATTAGCTTTATCATTGAAATACAGCTGTCTGTCATTATGATAATAATTCAAATGATCATCCAAAAAGTTAGTAAACACAGACACGTGTGGACTAATTTTTAATGTGCCAAAGCCTTGCAGCTGCCAACTATCCAGCTCCATTACTAGCACATCACCCGTATGCACCTTTTCTAATACTGGCAAATTTGCAACACCTCGCACATTACCAGCTAGATGTACACCTATATTTGGCATTATTTCTTTTAATGTACTATATATGGCTGCTGTCACTGTACTTTTACCCCTTGTGCCTGTAATCCCAATAGTTCTAATACTGCTCCCATCTATGCCAAGCTTGATAAGCATTAGCGCAAGCGCAGCCGACATATAGACTGGTACATTATTCTTAACTGCTTCTGCTACATAAATGTTGTCCAGCGGCACACCTGCACTTTTAATTATAAAATCTCGGCCCCTAAAATCTTCTAGTCGATGCTCGCCGAATATAAATTTAATTTTGGCAAAGTTGGCATCGGATAGCTTGGCCTTGACCGAGTCTATCGAAGCCTGCAGCTCCACTTCGGTTTTCTTATCTGTAATTATTAGCTCGTCACAGTATTTAGCCATGTAGACTGCATCTCCTATTCCACGGCCCAGGAGCCCAAGCCCTAGCATTGTTATCCTTTTACCGCTGAAGAAATCGCTATACATAGTTACTCTGTATCAGCATCAGAATGTTCAAAGCTTTTAGCATTTTTAAGAGCATCTATAATCCTACCTAGGTCGCCTTGCATAATTTTAGGAAGTCCATGAAAATTTTCTCCTATTCTGTGATCAGTAACTCTATCTTGAGGGAAGTTATATGTTCTGATTTTCTCACTTCTATCACCTGTACCTACCTGATCACGCTTTTCATCTCTATTGTTCTTATCATCCTCTTCTTGCTTCATCTGGTCCAGTCTAGCCTGCAGCATTTCCATCGCCCTCTCGCGATTTTTGAGCTGACTACGCTCAATAGTACATCTAACTGACATACCAGTTGGCTTATGTATTAGCCTTACAGCTGTCTCTACTTTATTCACATTTTGGCCACCTGCACCACCTGACCTACTTAGCTCCATTTCTATATCTGCAGGGTTAATTGTGTACGCCTTTACCTCTCTAATTGGCATTACTGATACTGTGATAGTGCTCGTATGCACGCGACCATTCTTTTCCGTCTCTGGTACACGCTGCACCCTATGTACACCCATTTCATATTTAAAAGTATCCCATGCAGCTTTACCTTTAATTTCAAAACTTACATCTTTGTATCCACCTACATCAGATAATGACTCGTCCAGCTTCTGCCACCCTAGTCGCATTGTCTCTGCATAGTTCTGGTATGCTAGTGCGAGCTCAGCCGCAAAGAGTGATGACTCGTCACCACCTGCTCCAGCTTGAATTTCAAGTATCATTGCCTTTGGTGCTTCGAACTCTTCTTTCTCTTTGTCCACGATTGATTGCATCTGGTCTTTGATTGCTGCCATCTGCGATTTTATGTTTTCAATTTCTTCTTTAGCCATTTCTTGCATCTCTGGATCAGTAGAAGTACTTAACAGCTCCTCACTTTCAGCCAAATTAGCTTCTAGCTTAACATACTCACCAGCAAAATACTGAGTGCGTGGATTATTCTTGAGGTCTTCTATATTCATATATGTGTTCGAGTTATAAGTGCTAAGATTATACTACATAAAAGATAAAATGTACACCTACTAGGTGTACATTTTATCTTAAAACTAAGTGCTATTTCGCTGCAGAAGCTGCTTTTGCCTGCTTTGCTTTGAACTTCTCTAGTCTACCCGCTGTATCCATAACCTTAACCTCTCCAGTATAGTGTGGATGTGTAGAACTACTGATTTCAACTACGAAGCTAGGGTATTCCTTACCATCTACTTCATAAACTGCCTTTGTATCAGTACTCACGGTGCTGCCCATTAAATACTGTGTACCCTTTGAAGAGTCGATAAATAGTACGTCTCTATAGTTTTTTGGATGTATATCTGCTTTCATAATTTAACTATATTAACATATTTTATACAATAGTACAAGTCATACAAGTAAAATTGGCATATAAATGTTGAAAAGTTAAAAGGCGCCTAGGCGCCTTTTTAATTGTTTTGATTTAACTCTTTTGATCGTTAATCGTTCTCGCTTGCATAGATTTCGATACCCAATACTCCATTTCTACGTACAAGTGTCACTGAGTAGCTATAAGTGACAACAGGATGCTGCCAGCAAAGTAAAAACATACGCAATTTCGGATTATTAAGGTCAATGTTTTCATTCTTTGCAGCGCGATTAATCACTTCCGTAATAAATGCATTATCCTTTAGCAAAAGATGCTCAAGAGAATACCAGTCAGGGACTGTATTGTGGCGCAAAAAGCTACCAAAGTATTCCCCTACAAAGTCAATACAGGACCGAAATTCATACTGAAGATTTTCATCTTCGAATGCAAAAACTGAATTTTCTGAATCTGCTTTGCAGACAGACCCGTCATCAAAAGTCACGCTCGCTATAGCCCACCCTTCTCCTGAAGGGCTGGTACCACTATAGCACTCTACAGACTTTACTTTAATACCATCCCGCATTGTGTATCTGAAGAAGTCTCTTCTGTCGAGAAAGCTATCAAATGACAGCGCTGACAGTAAATACTTCGAATACCCTTCGCGAAATGGAAGTCCTGCGTGGCCCAAGTCATGCTCTTTTATCACTTTACGACCTTGGAAAAAGAAAGCTAGCGACCACTTTTCGCCACCATCATCCCAATGGTCATCCCTTGCATACTGAATACTCAAAAGGTATTCAGTGCTACCATCAATCGTGACTTTTGTTCCACGCTTGAAATTCTTCCTCAGCCACTCCATGTAGCTCATTAAAGACATTTTGAACTCCTTGCTTATATATAACGATTTGCGACACAATGTCGCACCCACCAGAATACTACAATACCAACCCAAAATTTGCAAGGCGGATGAAAATAGTAATAGTTCTGGTATTGGGGTATATTTCGCTTTTATAAATGTAGAAGCTAAAAGTAAAAGGCGCCTAGGCGCCTTTTTAATTATTGGTTTAGGTCAGAGAGTTTTCCACTTCAGATTCAATACCTGACCCTGCTACATAATTTGCGTATCTGTTAGCCATGTCCACCTGATCGATACTTGGATCAGATAATGGAATCATTCCATCTACGTCTTGCAGCTTGATCCACCAGCCATTACGATGTTGTAAATAGCTTAGCTTGCGTATATTGCGCCGCTGACCATTTGCCATCAGTAGATATACAGCCGTCATCTTAATCCAGCCGTGCAGTGTCTGAGTACTCATGATTGATCCTTTAGTAGTTTCCAATGCTTCAACATTTGACGAAGCTCGGCTACGCTATACATTTCGAATGTTGGGATTGATTGCACACTATTAGACGTCATGACATCATGACGACCACCAAACTTGGTGCGAATTGTTTTACATCCGAGAAGATTACCATACATAATCTCTTGAGCAATCTTGTCTCCAACTACTATTGTATGCCATGGATTCACTCTATGACTTTCCATAAGACTATCCATTACAGTTAGCTTTTCAACTGCATTATCTTTAGGATCACAACAATGCAGCTGCAAGAATCCAAGATTTGCCTGGGACACCTTTTGCGTCTGGGCGAATACATCACCCGCTGTCACCACTTCATATGGCGTACGCAAGCATTGTAATAGCTCGGCCATGCCATCAAATGGCTTAATAAGTCCGGCTTGCATACTGGTGTTCCATGCTGTTGTGGCCAATATGGTGTCATCTAAGTCGAATATTATCAACTCAGCATCACTCATATCAGTATCACCAACTTTGTTACTTACTACATCTGTCATTTACGACCTCCATAATTGCTCTTGCTAGCTTGCTACTATCGTGCCTTACAACTCGATCATTCAGCGCATTAGCACTTACCAAATCAAATCCTCTGATACGAGCTTGGCAACCTGTACCCACATTTATTACTTGCTTTGAGCGCTCTTCTCCCAAATACTTCTTGACTACAGCATCTGGTATACGCTCTGTGTTAGCAATTACTGCGTCCAGCTGTTTAGCTGGAGGCAAATAACTATTAACAATTCTCGTGATGTCAGCGCTATTCGAATCACGAGTCTCTGAATACTTGTTCATCATATTGCAGACTAGCACAATCTGAGCCATAGAACTATTCAGAGCCTCTACCATACCCCCAACTAGCAAGTTAGGCAGTACAGATGTATATAGGTCACCTGGACCCAGAATAATCGTATCAGCAGCAACGATTGCATCATATGCAATACGCGTAATTTGCGGACTTCCTACGATGCTTAGCCTTTTGATTGCGCGTTCGTCTGATATAGACCTTGAGTCAATATTAGCTTCGCCACACATCTGTGACCCATCAGCAAATTCTACACACAACTCTGCATTATCAAAAGATACCGGCCACACTTTACCCTTCACACCCAGCATGGCATTCAGCTTCTCCATACCTTCCTCTTGGCCATAAGCCTCAAAGAGCGCAGTCATAATTGCATTACCCAGCGATACTCCATCCAAATGTGTACCACCATCACCTTTAAAGCGATGCATGAAAATAGTTTTCCAACCATCATACATCGCTCCAGAGCTAAGTGCTGACAAGCATTGGCGCAAGTCACCGGGCGGTATGAAACCGAATTCACCTCGGATTTTGCCCGAGTGCCCACCACTATCAAACGTGGTGCATATCGCAGTGATATTGACTGGCCGCTGCGAGAGTCCAGTAAGTAATACATACCCACCCGACCCTCCAGTTATTGTGACAACCTTCTTCATTTTGTCTCCTTTCGAATACTATTATTTAAAGGACATACACAAATACATTAACACTTTGAAAGCAATTAATCAAGAAGTTCTAAAGTTATAGATTATAACTCCGCACACTCTCCATTCTTTATTTCTCCGCTACTTTTTACCTAACCAAATAAAAAGCCGCAATCGCGGCTTTTCCTAATTATTTTTTGTCTTTTTTTGTCTTTACTGTCTTAAATTTAGATTATACTTCTCGTATGTCAAAGTTGCCGCAAGGCTATCATCTTTATAGACATCTGCTGCCAGTTTACATAGCTTGGCCATGTCATTTACGCCAGAATGCAGAGGTTTTATTTCTCCATCAGAGTCATGTACTAGCCCTCCAGATCTATTTTTCTCGCTCCAGCTCAGACTGATAATTGACTTCGTAGGCGTAATGTTTTGTCCGGTTAAGTTTTTGTGGCTCATTGGTAACATCGAAACTATACCAATGAACCCCTCCCTTCTCAATAAGTGATAGGCTTTGGCTTGCCACATATAAGTAGCAAGTTTCGAGTCAAAAATATCTTGAAAAAACACAATTACATTCGCTGGTGTTGAATTTGCGTTCATGACGTAATCCATATAAAGAACATGGACTTAATCCTAACACAACTGTGAGCCTGTGGCAATGTGATGTATGATTAGTGGGTGGGGTAAATATAAAAGCCGCGATTGCGGCTTTTGGAATTAATTTTTACTCTTTTGATCTGGATTTGATGTGCATGGCACACGAGTATCTACAAACTGGGCTCCAGGCAATGCGAGCCACTCGGTGCCGCCACGACACTCCACTACCGCCTGACGCTGTGCTGCTAGCGTGGCATTATGCATACGCTGCTCACGCACTCCAGCATCGATATCTTTTAACGATTGTTGATATTGGTATTCCTGCCAGTCTTCACGAGACATGTTGTAGTGGTAGACGACCGGCGGATCTGTCAATACCGAAGGCTTCACCACATTTGTATTATATACCGCTGGCTTCTTTGGGTTCACAATTTCTGTATATAAACCAACTAAAAGAATAACTAATCCTGTAACAACAAGTACACATAAAACTGGCAAAAAATCATCGTCTCCCCATTTTTCCTCAAAGATTTGTCTTTTTTCAATCTCCCTCCAACGCTTCTCGTCTTCTATTTTATTTTTCTCGTTTAGCTTATTGATTCTTACTTGCTCTCCAGTAAGTCTAGCTTGAGCTATCGTACGCGAATTTTCTTGCTCAAAAAGAGATTCCAAAAGTTTAAATCCAAGCATGATTTTACTCCTCAATTTAAAAGAACGTCTAAGGACTTAATCCTAACACAACTGTGAGCCTGTGGCAATGTGATGTATGACTAGTGGGTGGGGTAAATATAAAAGCCGCGATTGCGGCTTTTGGATTTAATTTTTACTCTTTTGATCTGGATTTGATGTGCATGGCACACCAGTAGACACGAATTGGGCAGCAGGCACAGCAAGAGCTAGCCATTCTATTCCACCTCTACACTCCACTACCGCCTGACGCTGTGCTGCTAGCGTGGCATTATGCATACGCTGCTCACGCACTCCAGCATCGATATCTTTTAAAGATTGTTGGTATTGGTATTCCTGCCAGTCTTCACGAGACATATTGTAGTGGTAGACTACCTGAGGTCTAGTAAGAATAGGATTCTGAGTGGCTTTTGCTGGCAGCATGACAGCACTTGAACTTATGTATCTAGACGCTGGCCTAGATGACATTATAGCAAATACAATCAGAGCAACTATAAACAATCCCATCATTACCATTTTAAGGAAGTCCTTGAGTTCCTCCCATGCCGCCTCGCGCTCTTGCACTTCCTGATATTTCCTAGTTTCCTCATCTCGCTCGTCCCAGTATTTTCTATTTTCGACATACTGTGAATCAGCTAATGTTTCTAAGTTGGCTTTATCTGGAGACGCATGTCTTTCTCTTGCTCTGGAGTGTTCCCCTTCCTGGTCAAAAAGCTCATTCAAAAGATTCATTCCTAACATTATCTTACTCCTCTTGTAAAGAACATTACACGAATCTAATCCTAACACAACTGTAAGTCTGTGGCAATGTGATGTATGACTTGTGTGTAAAGTAAATATAAAAGCCGCGACTGCGGCTTTTGGGTTTGTTCACTAATTAGCTTGACGTGTGTACACTATCCTACTTTTGCCACGACGCAAAATTGCTCAACCATGTAATTAAACTTGATTGTCCGCTGACTCATACATCACTATCAATTTCAATTGTGGAATCTGGTTTGAAGTATCCATTCTTGTTTTGATAACCGGATATGCCCCACCAGCATGATTCGCGCCAGGCCACAAGTCCATCCAAACATTTCTACTTTCGACAGGAAACTTAGAAATCTTCTTCTTTAGAATAGTCCTCAAAAAAATATTATCCACAAGAATTAGATCATGATAGCATTGCAACTTAATTTCATTACTAGCAAGCCAATAAAGATAAGCGCCGACAATGTCTATGAAATGATCCCCGTTTGAATGCTTTAATACAAGGTATGGATGAGATGCCATAAGTCGTACAATACGGCAATCCTTGCCTGGGATTTTATCCACGAACTCAATGCTTATGCACGGCTCGGCGGTGACTTCATAAAAATCGAATCGCAAGACCTCTACACCACAGACCTCAGAAGAATAATTACGTAAATAATTTGCGAATGATAGCCATGCATATGCCCTTTGGTTATAAAATTCATTATACCTTCTCTTAAGGTCTAGAACATTAACCGATACTGCACCAAATGGTAATGCAATTGGGACAAGCTCTAAAACGCCGTCTAATCCCAAATATAACTCGATTCCAGATTCAATAGAGTCGACAGAACTGGCCTCAGATTTATGAACTTTCAAAATCTGACGACGGGTCCCATCATACATAAGTGCCTCACCCGCGAAATACTCCAGCCATTCAGCAAAGTCAGGAATCTGAATTGCTTTTTTAATCTTTTCTGCACACATAATTACTTCCTCTCAAAGAACATTAGAAGGATTTAATCCTAACATAGTTTGTGATATAATACAAAATATACACATATGAATAATATTAGCCCAAATTTAGAATACAAAAGACACACTTTAGCCCATATACTAGCCTATGTAGTACAGAATAAGTACGATAATACACAGCTAACGCTAGGGCCAGCGATTAGTAATGGGTTTTATTATGACATAGACTTTTCAAATTCAAAACTAAAATCGCAGAACCCAAATCAGAACAATACCGAAGCAAGTGACAAGCCAAGCAGCGACAAGGATTTAAAAGATATTACCAAGGACATGCAAAAGGTGGTAAGAAATGGTGGAGCATTCACTCATGAAGTGGTAAGCTA
Source organism: Minisyncoccota bacterium (assembly GCA_035905815.1). Taxonomy (GTDB): domain Bacteria; phylum Patescibacteriota; class Minisyncoccia; order Phycocordibacterales; family UBA5272; genus JAMIGE01. Next base: position 36,317 of record JAMIGE010000016.1, read on the forward strand.
TGACAAAGCAAAAGAAATATTTGCAGATAATAAATATAAATTAGAGCTGATAGAGGAAATTAATTCTAGGGGCGAAGACATCACACTATACACTATTAACTTTACGAAAGGTAATGGCGAACTATCAGGAGATAAGTTTACCGATCTATGCCGCGGTGGGCACTGCGAGAATATCTCAGAAATTTCTGAAGGCAGCTTTCGATTAGATAAAATAGCTGGGGCATATTGGAGAGGTGATGAGAAGCGTGAGCAGCTAACTCGCATATATGGATTAGCATTCGAATCAAAAGAGGAATTAGAAAGCTATGACCAGCAAATAGAAGAAGCAAAGAAAAGAGATCATAGGGTGCTAGGTCGCGATCTGGGGCTATTTATATTCTCTGATCTGGTCGGTCCAGGACTACCACTATGGACACCGAGGGGTACTTTTATAAGAAACAAGGTCAATGACTATGTACAAGAATTGCGTAGTAAGTATAATTATGGACAAGTCACAATACCACACATTACCAAGAATGACCTGTATATTAAATCAGGACATTGGGAGAAATATGCCGAGGACCTGTTTAAGATAGAGACTCGCGATGGACACACACTTTGTATGAAGCCTATGAATTGCCCACACCATGCACAGATATACGCAAGTGAACTGCGCAGCTACAAAGAGCTACCGATCAGGTATAGCGAAACCACAATGGTGTATCGTGATGAGCAGTCAGGAGAGCTAAATGGACTATCACGCGTACTATCAATTACCCAGGATGATGCACATGTATTCTGCGCTGAATCGCAGCTAGAGAGTGAAATCAACAATATTTGGAATTTAATAGAAAGCTTCTACGGCACATTTGGATTTACTAACTTGGTGCCTAGATTCTCCAGAAGGGATAGCGACCCTAAATTCAAAGGCTCTGATGAAGTATGGAACAAGGCCGAGACCGCGATAAGGAATCTAATCGAAAAGCGCGCGAGTGATAATTGGGTGGACGGCGCTGGAGAGGCAGCATTCTATGGACCGAAAGTGGATTTCATGGCCAAAGATGCCATCGGTCGCGAGCATCAGGTGGGCACCATACAGGTAGACTTTGTACAACCAACAAATTTCGGACTGGAATATGTAAACGAGGAAGGCAAACGTGATATGCCAGTGATGATACACTGCGCGATTGCTGGATCGCTAGAGAGATTCATGTCCGTATATATCGAGCATACTGCAGGTCAATTCCCACTATGGCTATCCCCTACTCAGATATCAGTCATACCAGTACGTGATACTCACGATCAGTATGCTAAATCAGTTGCAGACCAATTATTGCAATCAGGCCTACGCGCGGAATTGTGTGATAGCAAATCTGGATTAGGCAAATCAGTACGTAATGCTAAAAATTTAAAATATAATTACTGGATAGTAGTTGGAGACGAAGAGATGAATGCCAACAATGTAACTTTAGAATCCCGCACAGGCGAAAAATCAACAATATCGGTAGCTGATCTAATTACAAAATTAAAAGAAGAGGTTAACGATAAGAAATAATATGAAAAAACAAACTTTATACACAGTAGCAATAATATTAATAATTGTTATAGCATTGCTAGCGATATATTTTCAAACTACATCGAAAAATTTGCAAAAAAATGGTCAGACGCAAAATATAAGCAATGTAATTAACTCTGACAATGTTAAAAATGGTAGTCAGTACGGCTCTTTCACAGTATCTAGTATTAATAATGCACACAATGCAGAAACTGGAGGAATTATAAACTTTCAAAAAGTCTCAAATATTAATATTATACTAACTGGTGTAATAGAGAAAGATTCATTCTATACTGTATTTAAGTCCCCAGAAATATTGTCTGTATTGCCAAGAGCAGATAAAGAAGAAAGATCAAACTGTGCAATAAGCTCTGAAAAACAAGAGATTAAAGATAAGATTGCCAATTTAAAGAATGGCGACAGTATCAGAATCTCTCTACAAGCATATACATATGACAATAGGCAGATAGAAACATTTAATACATGTAATGTGGACATGCTGGAAGTTCTGGAATCTAAATAATATAATAATATGAACCTTAATCATAATTCTTCGGACGAGCTTGTAAAAGTTTTGGAAGATTTTATTTCGTCTTGTAAGCTGGAGGGCAAAGTAAAGCTAGATCATATATGCTATAAATGTGAGTCATCAGAAAGCTATGAAAATATTAAAAGCCAATTAGAGATTAGCGAGAAGTTCACCTACACCACCATGATATCACAGCGCAGAATATCAAGTATAGGACTAAGAAATCCAGTCGATACAAAGTATGGCATAATTGAACTTCTGGAGCTTAACGACCAAAAGCCTGACAGATCTCAAATAGAAGGCTATGATCACATCGAGATAATGCCACTACTACCGCACACATGCGAATCATTATCAAATATTGCTAAAAGTAAAGGGTATAATGTAATAGAGACTATCAGACCACATCACACTACATATGATATTGAAATTGATCGATATACGATTAGATTCACATCTGAATTATTGGTCGATAAAATTAGAAGCGAAATGGGTAACTAGGTAAACACAAAATGCAGCGTCAGCTGCATTTTGTGTTTACCGCTTATAGTATACTGACTAGTATGCGACTGTCTCTGGCACTTTGCAATACATACTGACATATGAAGAGTCGAACTCGCTGGTCTCATGCCTTGTACCATTATAGATATAATATGAATTAGGAACTGGATTACAAGGAGCCTGAATACACATCACAGGCATCATATTTGTAATTTTGGATGTAGGGCAATCTTTAATAAGTGCTGTAGTTGTAGTTGCACCTTGGAAATACTCTTTACAGTATGGCTTATTGGAAACAAAGTTAGAACTAAGACATGCCATCTTAGTACACATGGCCGGCCCAGTTGGGCTAGTTCTAGAGCAAGTATTACAACCATCATTCCATACTTTACAATTTTTATCTTGCTCTGGATTATAATTTGTAGTTGTAGATGATGAGCAATCAAGTATCATACCACACTGTGTGGAACTATTATAATTAGGCCCTGGGACATATTTACATCCTACTACTGGTGCGGCATAGTCACATATCGCAATTGGTGTAGTCGTAGACCCGCCCACTACCCCAGCGCAAAAGTGATTGCGCAGTTGACCTCTTGTCTTTTCACCGATGTATCCTGTCTGGCTGATTCCATTATCGCGTTGATACTTCTTAACCGCTTTGAGTGTTGCTGGCCCAAAATATCCAGTAGACGCTACAGATAGATAGCCCTTTTGCCTTAATTTATCCTGCAGATCCATGACATCAGAAGATTTAGATCCTCCATTTCTACCATCACCGTATTTCAAATCACTAGTGAATATAAAGCATCCCATACGCTTATCGTCATTTTTATCATCTTTTTCCGTAATAGTACCCTGCTCCCAAGGTCTAATACATGCCGCGCTGCTGGTGCTCCATACATACCCGGCCGAACCTATGCACCCATGTACGTCCTTGTCCCCGCCGACTATTAATGAAGTTGCATTCGCATATATGCTTCCAAATAGTATTACTATTATAGATAGACTCGAAATTATTTTAATGATGCTTGTTTTCATATTTATATTATTTGATTAATTATTTTTATGCTGTCTAATACATAATTTTATCTAAAATTAAAATTCTAATTAAAATTCTAAAAATAAAAGATAATATTAATATTATGTCCTAATATACTGTGTATAACAAAATACTTCAAAAGTTGTGACAGAAGTATATACAATACTATGATTAATTACTATAAAGTTAGAGGCAAAGATACTTTGCAATTAGAACTAACAGTCAAGAAATTGAATTGCTATCACGGCTATTTTATGCTAAATTATAGTCTGTTCTTTCACGTACAAACGGAGCACAAAATTAAAACTACTAATCACCCCAGAATCCGATTCGAACCCGTAGCTATATCCGATGCGACGATTGGCTTTGTGCCTAGAAATTTCATATTACGAATGTTGCTGGGTACAAATATTGGTGCAGACGGTCAAGATAGAAACTTCATGGTGGCCAAGTACCTAGCGGCTAATCCTCCAGTATATGGGTACAGTGGAGATTTTCCATACGTCTCTCTGCTTGCAAATCAAAATTCAATGCTGATACGGTATCCAGCAGGATTGAAATCTTCTGAATTCCAAAGGATACTTAGAATGAATGCAGAAGATATTTCAATCAAGCTACTAACAGTAAATGCGAAGCTGTCTGAAAAGCCAATCACACTGTTAACGTTATCTGACGAATTTGCAATGCGGATCCGAACCGAAATGCAAATGAAACCAAATTAGAATACATAAAAAATAGCCGAGCATTTGCTCGGCTTTCTCAATTTATAACGAAATTAATATTACTAATATTTCAGTACCACTCCTCCAGTTTTTGCAACCTCTAGCGCTGCACAGATAGGCACTTTTGCTTCTGTCCAACGCTTCGCCTTAGCGCTTGCAAGTTGGAAAACGATACTTGAGTGCTTCTGCGCACGTGTCTCTGTTGGTTTATTTCCAGTTTTACTTTCAGACTGTTGCTGTTGGCAGTGTGTAGGAATTTTATTTGTAAGCATTTCCGCCTCCTTGGTATTTGAGATTGCTAATTATAACACTAAAAATTAAAAAGTGCAAGTACATCGCTATTTTGACAAAATTAATGCGGAATGTTAGGATTGACGCAGCTCCTCAATCCTGAGGAACTCTTTATAAAGAGGGAAACGAAATGATACTCGGAACATTTGTGGCTTCAGTCCTAGCCTTTGTGGCTTCGATTGCCCTGCTGCCTTTTATAGGCATCGTATTGGCAATCATGGTGGTCGGCGGATATTTAAATTCGAGAAATCGAACTTTCTTGGCGCCGTTTAGCTTGGTAATATTGCTTGCAGCTGTATGCTTGTACCTATACGCAGCATTCCAAATACATTGGTATTGGCTTTTGGGTGGGTTGGCAGTCTATCTATTTATTGGATTTGTGCCATTCACATATTGGAAGCTGGGTAATAATACAGGAAAAATCCTCGACTTTCTATATGATCTGCCAGATGAGCTATTCACGTTGGTCAAGGCTCATGACGAAAGAACAAAAATTTTAGATGAAGAGAATGTTCAACGGAGTAAAAAGACGATGTCTAGTCTGCGTTACCAAGAGGATAGTGAATTCCTTAAGATTGAATCCGCGCTGACAACAATACTCGAATCGCTCAGCAAAAAAGCTAAAGAGCTTTGTAAGAGTGCTGATATGACTAGGCAGATCAATTATTACTTCTTTGAAAAACATGTCGGTGCCATAAATCTTGCGCGCGACGGCAAAGACTCGTGCATTGAAAAGCTTAGTCCTGATCCAGTCAAACATAAAGGGACAATTGTCTACTGGGCGATGACTTGGGCGTTGTACATCGTACAAGAGCTAACAGTGGGACTAATTGACAATATCTTTGACGCCCTTTCTGGGTGGTATCGAAGTATTGTCAGTGACCAAAAGGCAAAGTATGCATCTAGGTCTACTACAGTAGCAAAGCCTTAATTTCAAAAATAGAAAACTCCGGCGCATGGCGCCGGAGTTTTAATTTGTCTAAATATTTTCATCCAATTTCTAAGTACTAAATATTAATACTTGTATTTGAATCTGCATTTATTATTGTTATTGTGTTTTGCACTTGTACTAAACATTAACACTAAATGTAATTTGCAATTAAATGTCCCAGATGTACGCCGGTGGTTGCAATTGATTTAGAAAATTTAGAATTCGGATGGAAGTCCAGACGAGTCTTTACCCCTACTAGATGCATACGACTTTTGGTATTCACGAATTCGTAAGTAGCTGGAGACTTCAATCCTAGCTTGTGATGTATATCTTTAGACA
>JAMIGE010000017.1:0-32191 GCA_035905815.1 Minisyncoccota bacterium
GATGTCGGAATTGTTCGTAGTCTTGTAGGTAACATGCTCGCAAGCACCTGTGCACTAGGCAATGGTTTCTATGATAAGGACATTGCAAACGATACCCACACTATGCTATTGAAGTATAAAACTCCTATACTTTTGCCAGTACTAAGCACCACAACATACGGAACCAGTTTAACAATTAACTGTGAGTTTGGTGACTCACTATATGTGAACAGGACAAAGCCAGAGCCTAAGACTAGTGTGTATGCAAGTAGTACGCACAAAGGAACATTAGCTTTAGCGACCATAGACACCAATGCTACATATGTAATCGAGTGTGCTAATCATGGCTATGCAACAGCTACAGCCACTATTGCCCCAAGCTTGTCAGTAAATGTAACCCAGAATGCAATTGTGCCTATCTCCACCCCAGCAACTATTAAATGGACAAGCAATGGTAACAGCTGCGAAATTATGGATTATGCAGGAGCATCCTTCTCTCCAAAGATTGAAAAGACTTCCACCACTGGCACTTATGAGCACACATTCCCTGCGAACACACCATACTTTAACCTTGGAGTTACACATCTACCTGGATCCACACCATCAGATATAGGATTAAAAATTGTATGTAAAGATTCAGCTGCTCCTACTGCAACTGTAAATGCTATGGCCAATATAATTGTATATGCTCCTGTAACTGCTAGTGTAGCAGTGCCTCCAAATACTACAACAGGGACACTAAGCTGCGGAGGAAGCTATAACAAAGCGACAATCTCTATACCAAATAACAATCTTAATAATTCAGAAGTCGGACTTCCAGGTGGAGATCCTACAGGTAACCCCGTATCACTACTCAATACAACTGTCTTGTATGACAGAACAGTGGCTCCTGTAGTTGGTCAAGTTGGTCCTTGGTCATATCCCAATATGACTTCAGATAAAGTCTACACTCTCACTTGTAGCGGTTACGGACCATCTGCCACTGCAGTATACCCTACCGGAGCATTCACGCTTAACGCAGAGATAAATGCAGACGTAGCACAATCTACTGACAAGCTAACAGCTACTAGCTCAGCATCACAAGGAAGGTATACACAGCTATCGTGGTCGACTACTGGCGAAGGTGTAACATGCAACACTACTCAGACCAAGCAATTGTCTACCGGATCATTTACTGCCCCAGCTAATGTGTCTACATCTATCGGCACCTCCCTTGCAGTTCCTAATGCTGGTACATATACCAATAACCCAGTAGTTAAATGGACCATTACCTGTACAGACAAGAACAATACTACATTATCTAAGACCTTAACACTAAATGTAGGATCAATACCAGTAGCAGAGATTGGAACACCTGTATATAATGGTAGATATTATAATCCAACCACTAAAGAAGGTGCAGCAAGTACTTATGAATTCTCATTAAAGTGTACTAATGCAACCAGCTACCAAGTGCAGAAGAAGGTGGGCAATGCATGGGTAAATGCGACAGGGACAAATGCTTCTGGAGATATCACAGTTAGCCCCTGGACTGGCACTATATACAAGCAGCCTTATAAGGATACAATAGACGGCCAACAATTCAAATTGCAATGTATGAATACTGAATTGTCAGATGATTCTAATATAGTTACATATAGCACTGCAAGCACCTATCCATTCGTAACTGAGTTTGGTACCAATATTCCTGAATTTACTGGATTTTCAACTGACTCTAATATAGTTATTAACCCAGTGATTCGAAATCCAGTGGAATGTAAGATCTCAGTATTCGATACTAGCAGCGTAACGGGATTTGCTACACTTACTCAGTTTAGTTCTATAATCCCGGCAACTGGCTCTAAGGCACCACTAATGCAGAAGCAAATTGATGACGTGTATGGTGGAGAACTTCAGCCAAAGCTAAATACTCCAGCATTCCAGAATGGTAAGCAAGAAGCAAGAATTAATCTTGATAATCTAGACAAATCTAAAACGTTCATATTAGTTTGTCCGAAATATGATGCTAACAATCCTGCTACCCCAATAATAGATGTGTGCAAGAAGAACAATACTCAAGATAGATGTATATTCCAAGTATCAATCATGAGTTCTAGGCTTAACTAGACAGATAACTTATCCCCAATACATGCAAATACCGCTATTAAAAGTAGCGGTATTTTGCTATAATTAGTATATGAAGAGCATTTGGCAATATTTACTAAGGCTGTCTGTGGCCATATATTTTATAATTAATCACGTGAAGCCATTTGCCGCTAATTTAGGATTAGTATCCACCGCTGCAAGTGTCAAAACTAATGGGATATTCAGCTGTGTGAACGCCTATATACCCGCAACCGTTGCTAGCAGCCTGTGGCACGCCTTTTTCATACTGCTAGGGCTACTTATACTACTATGGCCAAACCCTACTCTATGGCTTATAATCGGATTGCTGGTGCTTATGAGTGAATTATATGTTAATTATAACATTGGCATATTTGGCGCGAGCTCTATACTTGTAATTATACTCATATTGGTGTCACTCGCACTAATAATATACTATGGCAGAAGTGGTAGATACCGATAAAATAGAAGTACTAGGGAGGATACCCAAGCGTGAGAAGGAGGCTCTATCTAGATTACATATATTCACAATAAGAGATTTGCTTATGCATATACCAGTGCGATATGTAGACTCGGCAATTGCTTTTACACCAGAGGACATAATTCAGAATGAAGTTTACACTTTGTATGGTGTAATACAGAATGCCAAGACCACCAGATCGTTCAAAGGCCACGTGCCCATGACCAAATGTAAGTTGGACACTGGGGTAATGAAAGTAGATTTGATATTCTTCCACCAGGCGTATATTTCTAAAATATATCCAGACGGTACTAATGTAAGAATAATTGGCAAGATTGAAAACAAATCCGGAGCAATACAAATAGTTAATCCTAAGATTGAAAAGGTGGATAAACTTCCAATGCCATCACATACACTTTTCAATGCGCCCACAGACTCAAATAGTGAAATGCATGCAGATGTCGCAGGCGGTAATGCTACCAAATTCCTAATACCAATATACAGGGAAAGCTTTGGTATAAGTAGCAACTATATACACAATTTAATTAAGAAAGTAATAGCAAGTGATGTACATAGTAGGATGCCAGACATACTAAATGCAGATCTGCGAAAAGGTTTGTCGCTGCCTAGTATTAAGGATGCAATATTATACTTACACTTCCCAACCAGCGAAGGTCTGGCATTGGTAGCCAAGAAGAGGCTAGCCTTTGAAGAAATATATACAATGCAAATTATAAGGGAAAGGGAGAGGGCTGCCACCCAAAATGAATTAAGCTTTAAAATTGAATCCAAAGACTATATAGAGGAATACCTATCAAAAGTTAATCTAACCCCAACTGGCGCGCAATTAAAGGCTATTAAAAGTATTCTAAGCGATGTAAAAAAGTCCACACCCATGTCTAGACTTTTGGAAGGTGATGTAGGATCTGGCAAGACATTAGTAGCTGCAGCTATTATGTGGGCTATTACAAGGAACAGGTCGGATAATGGAACGCCACTTCAGGTCGCATACATGGCACCTACAGAAATACTTGCTAAGCAGCAATTTGAAAGCGTCTCTAAATATTACAAGGATACAAATATGGAACTAGGCCTAATAACTGCAAAGGGCTGCTTCAAATTCCCATCCAAAGTAAACAGCGAACTAGCCACTAAAGTGTCGCGGTCACAGTTTTTGAAATGGCTAGAAGAGGGCAAGCTCTCTGTGGTGTTTGGTACTTCATCACTAGTATCAGATAAAGTAATTTTTAAAAATTTAGCGCTCACCATAATTGATGAGCAGCATAGATTCGGAGTAAAGCAAAGAAAGAAGCTTGCACAGAAAACCAACACCAAAGCTCAAGTGCCGCATCTACTTACAATGACAGCAACGCCGATACCCCGCACCCTAGCGCTTACTGTATTTGGCGACTTAGACCTTACAATCATCGACGAGATGCCCAAAGGTAGGCTACCCATCATTACTAAATTCATTTCTGGTGGCACTCATCGAGACAAAATGTTCGACCATATTGAATCCGAAGCAAAGGCTGGTCATCAAATATATATAATAAGTCCAAGGATAGAAGAATCAGAAGATGAATCTAAAGCCAAGCAATCAAGTGTAAACATGGAGTATAAAAGGTATATGGAAAAGTTCAAAGATTTATCAGTGGCAATAGTACATGGTAAGAGTAATGACAAGGATGAGACAATGCAATCATTTAAAGATGGTGAAATAGACATACTCATAAGCACTCAAGTAATTGAAGTAGGAGTCAACGTGCCCAATGCCACAATACTAGTAATCGAAGGTGCAGATAGATTCGGCTTAGCGTCACTACATCAGTTGCGCGGCAGAGTCGGCAGATCCGACATGCAGAGCTATTGCTATGTAATTAGTGATACACAAAATGAAGATAGCATTAAGCGGCTACAAAAATTTGCTAGTACTAATAATGGCTTTGAATTGGCTGAATCAGATCTAGAATCACGCGGTGCTGGCGCACTTATCGGTGGCAAGCAGTGGGGAATTAGCGATATAGCAATGGAAGCAATTAGAAATAGAAAGCTGGTAGAAATTGCCAAGGACTACGCCAAATCGACCATCGCATCTGATCCAGAGATTGCTAATAATCCAGACCTACGTGCCAGAATCGATGGATTAGAAAAGGTGCACCTAGAATAATAATCATAATAATAGTATAATACACATATGGAAAAAATTGCATCATACAGGAATTACTTGCCATCATTCGTATATGGTGGATCAGACGGCGCAGTATCATACTTTACACTTATGGCCGGCGCCTACGGCGCCGGCCTATCCATCCGCATGCTAATAGCAATCGGTGTGTCCAATGTAGTAGCAGATGCCTTTTCAATGGCTACAGCAGACTACCTATCAGAAGACTCCAAACCTAATGCGGTTAAAAAGGAGGAGATGAAAAATGCAATTATTACATTCTTCTCATTTGTAATCATTGGATGCTTCCCACTATTCCCTACTCTTTATGCATACCTTACACTACCACTTGATGCCACACTACCACTTTCAATGTTCTTGCTCTCTACAATGCTTACCATTCTTGCTTTTTCTTATATTGGATACATTCGCGGTCGCATACTTGGGCGAAATATTTGGCGCACAATTTGGCAGTCAATTGTAATCTGCTCTGTATCAGCTACAGTTGCATATATCCTAGGTGAATATGTAGCTAGACTGCTGAGTTAAAATTTAATTACTGACGATATAGCTCCATCTTGGCTGTTACTACCTTTTTCATTTCTGCTTGGCCGACTTTGCCGTATTTGTATGGGGCAATCTCTTTTGGATTTGCTACTATATAATCCCTTATTCCATCCGTGAACGCCTTCCTTATTTCGGTGTTGATATGCACAATAGAGATTCCATTATCAATGCTTGCTTTGATATCAGAGTCAGTATTACCACTTGCACCATGGAGTACTAGTGGTACGCCAGAGGCATCCCTTATTGATTTTATCCTTTCTGTATGGAGCTTTGGCTCATCAGCGTTAATTAGCATACCATGTACATTCCCTACTGCTGGTGCAAATAGATCTATTCCTGTACTGTGTACAAAGTCCCTAGCCATATCATCTGTAGTCAAATTCTCGTCTGCCACACCCTCCGGCAATGATTCGTTTAAAGAGCTACTTTGTCCTATATATCCTAGCTCTGCCTCTACTAGCACCCTCTTACCTGTCGCCGCTTCGTACTTGCGCACATACTCGACTGCGCTTCTTACTAATGCTACATTCTCCTCATATGGCAGCTTGGCACCGTCTACTATTACGCTATCATATCCCGCCTCTACTACCTCTATCACCCTCTCTAGTGTATATGTGTGATCAGCATTTAAATATATAGGCACATTGTACTCGCTTTTCATTTGGTTCACTATACTTCTCACCATTTTTACGCCTATATATTCCCTCTCTCCTTCACTTGCACCTATTATTACTGGCTCGCCTAGCTCTACTGCTGCATCACAGATAGCGCGCAGCTGATCTAAGTTAGAAATATTAAAATGCGCAATCGCTTTACCTTCGGATTCATACTTCTTAATCAGCTCATAATAATTAGTTGACTGTATATCAATTGTTCTCATAGTGCAATTATATCACACATAAGCATTTTGCATTCATAATTATTAACAGCGTTTATTGTTAGAAAATGTTAAGTATAAATTTTAAATCAAATAAAAAAGTGGCCGTACGGCCACTTTATTCTAAATTCCCACGCTACTCCAAAACAACTATGAACTCAACCTCAGCGTCGTTCTTATACCCGCTGACAGTATCATTCGCAATTTTAGCTTTTGGGACCGCAACATCCTTAATGAATCTACCTACAACTCTCCTTTCTCGATATGCTGCCACATGCTTAATATGGCACATCATATCATGAGTACTCATTGCAAATTGCGAAGATAATCTAGACAGAAGATCATTCCCGACGGTTATACTCCACCCAGCGTATAATCGTGGAATCATTACTACGGCCGCCAGACGCGGTCTCCTTACAAGCACAATTCGAGATGGCTTTCCGTCAATAATCAGTCGACTTTCCCTGTCTTTAGAATATGTAGCATGTGCCACAGCGCCCTCCAATATATAATGAACTAGACTATTAAATCCTATCATTTTATGATTAAAAGGTAAAGTGTCATGGTCCGGCTCGCACCAAAGTAAAACAACCCCGTGAGGGGTTTCGAATTGGTGGTCACATATAATTTCCTTCTTTGATTGTTGGTGGTCACAACTCTCGCATTGCTCGGTCGCGACCCCAGCTCGTATTTCTCGCATACTCGAAATATACTCCGCTTCGCACAACCTAAAATAGCCAAGCAGTTGGCTATTTTTAACGGTTGTGCGCCCACCTGGACTTGAACCAGGGACCACTCGGATATAAGCCGAGTGCTCTAACCAACTGAGCTATGGGCGCAAAAGGTCGGGTCCTGGGGATGTTGCCCCACGGCTCTGTATTCTACACTTAGCTGTTTGACGACTAGTAGAATGAGCCCTGGACCCGATTATGGTATTTTAACATATTTAAGAAAAATTTTCTACCGCCCCATCCACTATATTTGTAATGAAATTTTGTAGCTAAATTGCTGACTGGTCACGCTACTTTTTGCAGTATTTAAAATTTGCAATTAAGTTAACATCTGCGAACCATCGCCCTACTCGCAAAGCATTTAGAATCCTAACTACAAAGCATATCTATTGTATTGTAAATTTTATATAAAAAAGCAGGACGAATCCTGCTTTGTGTATGCCTAGCTCCTACTATTTGTAGCTAGGCTTTGCGTAGCGCACATTAATGTACGCCGGAGGTGGTGATTCCCTCATGACTTCTACGAGTAAGAAGTCTCTGTTATATTTGCCGCTTGCATTATCGTTAGAAAATGCCTTTAGCGACCTCACGTTCTTCACAAACTCGGAAGGTGTAATGGACTTGTATTCGCACTGGGCGTCTGATACCTTGATGTTACCCAAAAAGTCTATCATCCCATCTTTGCACACTTCTTTCTCCTTCACTGAAAAGTAGTATGCTTCGTGACGTCCAAAGTGATAGCCGCTACCAGGCTCTTGTAGTACTGCTTGACCATTGCTATTAATATAGATTGCAAATTCATGGTCATTTACATGGTTCACAAACACCCCTACAAATATACAAAGCGCAACACACGCAATACATCCAAGTAGGATTTTTCTAATGTGAGTTTCGAGATAGACCATATCAGCGGATTCCCACATTCAAGCAAGCAAGAAATGAAAAGAAACACCAAAGGTATAAAAACCAAAGCATTGTCCAGTGCAAAACCACACTGGTATCCAAACTTAACAATTGTATCAATCATAATTCACCTCATATAGGTTAAAGAGCGCCAAATGGCCTATCGTGAGCATATACTAAATTATGACCCTTGTCAATCTTTTAATTCTATTTACTGTCTACTATGCGCTTCAGATCTGTAATTGTTTTAAGTATCTCTGGCTGCGCAGATACGTCTGCGGATGGCAAGGCGTCCATCTGTATGGCGATGTATTTAGATACAGCATCACGAAGAGCTGTGCGCAGGCCTTCGGTATAGCGGGACTGATAGTCACCAGCTTCGGATTCTATTTTCATGATTTCTCTACTTAATAGTTCTTCTGGATAGTCTAGAGTATCAAAGAATACCTTATATAGCTCATCCACTCGCTCACTCGGCATTATGACTAGTGGCGGCTGCACTGCTGGTGCCACACTCGGATTCTTCTTCTTTGCCTCTTCTGATTTTAATAATATTTGGTCGTTGATGTATTTTACTTTTGACTCGACAAGCGCTTCAAAGTCTGACTTGATGCTTTTAGACAATACATTAGCTAGCGCAATTAGCGTAATCTCTTTCTTGGCATCACTACTATGGGCTACTGCTTTTATTTCATTCTTCTGGGTATTAGTAAGTATTGGCTTGTTAATAGTACCAGCAGCGATCAACTCTTTCTGTATGTCATCCTCTGACATTGATAATTGCTTAGACACATATTTCACAACTTCAGATCTATATATACCTGCTGGTATATACGATAGTGGGCCTACGATATTGTCCTTGATGAATTTAATCCTTTCGCGCAGGTCTGGTATTTGCATCGCAGTACTGGATAGATAGTCCCAAATTAGAACTTTGGAATTCACAAGATTTAGCCAAATGGCTGGATCCTCTTTTATAATATCTGCTGCATCCTTACCCTCGGTAGAAGGTAGAGTATATACTTCTAGGTCGCCAGCAATACACATACTGATAGCGCGCAATCTGGCTGCTTCACCTGCTTTATCATTATCAAAAGCAATTACAACCTTGTCACAAAGTCTTTTAATCATATGCACATGCTGATCTGTAAAGGCTGTGCCACTAACCGCTAATACATTTTGTACGCCAGCCTGATTACTCATTACAACATCCATTTGACCCTCGACCAATATCACAGTAGCAGTGTCACGCATTATGGATTTGGCTTTGTCATAGTTAAATAGTATTTCACTCTTATGATATAGTGATGTCTCTGGAGTGTTCACATATTTGCCACTTTTGCCATCGTCTAGGCGAGGCAGTATTCTACCTGTAAAGCCTACCGTAGCGCCAGATATATTATTGATTGGGAACATTATCCTTCCTCTGAATCTGTCATAATACTTACCATCTTCTGTACGTATAATTACCCCGGCTAGCACCATATCATCCTCATTATAACCTTGCATTTTAAGTGCTACGAATAAGTCCCTCCACTCTGCTTTGGCAAATCCTACAGAGTAATCAGCTATACTTGTATTTGTCATACCGCGCTCTTTTAAATATACTTGAGCCTCACTACTTTCTGAAAAGTTCTTAGCATAATGATACTTTGCTGCTGATAATATACTTAGTAGATTATTCTGAGCATCCATCTTCTCTTTACTCTGCGCTGCCAGTGATATGCCAGCCCTATCAGCTAATAATTTGAGTGCTTCACGGAATGGTATATGCTCTATCTCTTCAATGAATTTAAATATGTCACCACCCTTGTTACACCCAAAGCAGTGAAAGCTAGCACGACTGGGCGACACATAAAAGCTAGGAGTCTTCTCATTATGAAAAGGGCAGCGGGCTTTGTATTGCGCTCCACTTTTCTCTAGTCTAATATAGCTAGATACCACATCTATTATAGTTAGCTTCTCTTTGATTTTATCGGTGGGCTGCATTATGCTAATTATATCATAATTAGCATACCTGTGTATAACTCGCTTAATATATAAGTAATTTGTTATATAATATACTTACATACTAATATTTAAATAGACTTGATTAATAGTAATATTTAGTAGTTATAATAATAAAATTGTTTATGCTTAAAGATAATAAAAAATCATTCTTCGAAAGACTAACTGGATCGATAGCCGAGGACAATGATGACATGGAAGAGTTGGACATAGTTGAAGAAGAGTATGAGGAAGAGGAGGTTGTGCCTACCAAATCTCTAAAGACTAAATCTCGTGATGCAGCGCAGCGCTCACCCAAAGCTTGGGAGACAGAGGACATGTACCCAGAAGAGCAAGAGGGAGAGCTGTCTGTAGACGTATACCAGACAGAAACAGAAATAATAGTAGAGGCAATGGTAGCTGGAGTAAAGCCAGAGGACCTACACCTTAATATCACTCGTGATATGGTCACAGTTAAGGGTCGCCGTGCAGGTAATGAGTCAGTGAGTGAGGACGACTATTTCTATCGCGAATTATACTGGGGAGCCTTTACAAGGACAATACTACTACCGCATGAGATCGACATAGAGCAGTCAGAAGCTGTTGAAAAGCATGGTCTTCTAATCATTAGAATGCCAAAGCTAGACAAAGCTCGCAGTACTAAGCTTAAAATTAAGTCTATTTAAAACGAATACAAATCAAAACACCGGATATCCGGTGTTTTGATTTTGTGGTGCTTGGACCCAGGCTCGAACTGGGGACCTATTCCTCTTCAGGGAAGCGCTCTACCAACTGAGCTATCCAAGCAAGTTATAGTATTATAACACATAGCCGCCAAAACACAAAGCTACCTTGCAGTACTTGTAGATGACCCAAGACTAGAATATTTATCTTTGATATTCTGTATTATATTCTTAACAGTCCCCACCTCTGGCAATGACTCAGAGACACCGTTTAGCTGCTTACCCACATTGTTAATCTGATCTATACCCTTTTGCACGCTTTCGATTTTGGGTACGACTGTATCTACTACTGGCTTCACATAATAGTATGCACCAAAGGCAGCTCCGATTATTACTACCCAGTATAGCACCTTCATAATATTTGATATTCTCTCCCTATTGCGCATACCGCGCACAATATCATATATTTCATCTACCTTGTCATACATTTCATCCAACTTGTCCTGATTTGTCATATACACATTATACCATAATATATTGAATACTAATTTTATTTTCCACATATTATAAAAGGTAAAGGCCCCACTGTGGCGGGGCCTAAAGTAACAATTGATGATTATTTTTCTACCATGAAATATAAAGATGCGATAAAAGAAATCAGGGCGAGTACGGCAGATACGCAACTTAAGTTAATCCATGAGCCACTTACAAGTTTTGCCTTCTTGCTATGCAGCACCAGGAAGACTATACCTACAAGGCAAAAGAAAATAGTCAGACAAAGTAAAATTATACTCATTTGCGTTTCCTTCAAAAAATTCTATAAACAAATGTTTACAGTTCTAGGTAAGAATATAGCAAAAATGAAATAAAGTCAATGTGCCCTCGGCAGGAATCGAACCCACAATAACTCCTTAGGACGGAGCAGTTATATCCATTTAACTACAAGGGCAGTTGTGGTAAATATTACCACATATATTCACAAATTCAAAACTATTTATTTAAAAGCTCTTTTAATTTGCCTTCATTAAACCCTATAACTACATCATCACCAATTAGAATTACAGGCACACCCATTTGACCGCTGATTTCCATTGCTCTTTTCCTTTCTTCTATATTCTCCCCAACATTGTGATCTATGTACTTTACATCATTCTCATTGAACCAATCCTTGGCCATGTGGCAGAAGTGGCAATTCTCTGTACTAAATATTTCAACTACTTTTTCATTACTCATATTTTTATATTATTATATTACAATTATATCATTAATATTATTAAGTTAAAAGCCTTTTAAGATTAATTAGCTGCATTCTCGATTTTAACTTTCTTATACAGGCTGTCCCACCAAGTTTTAAGCTTATCCATTTGGGTGGGCGGCAGCTCTACAGGCTCTACCGCACTACTTTTGGAATCAAATAGCACAATAACCTTCTCTCCATCCTTTACTACTGGATAAGTTTGCCTAATATATCCTTCTATACCTCTGTTGCTAGATATTAGATCCACATTAGCCTTTGCGGCATTAGTTTTCGCCTCTTGTGACTTATAATCTGTATATGCCGAGTCATATATACCTTTGGTGCGTACTAACTTTTGTGACAAGTCTATTACCTCGCGCATTATAAATACAAACAGTACAAAATAAATCACAATCATAAACCAGGAGTTGAAGAATTTTTTAATTAATGACCTATCTTGTGCTTTGCTCATAGATTTGATATATTATATCATATGTATAGCAAAAGTAATAAGCAAATGATTAAAATAGTTATGGGGATAGCAGCAGTTCTGATTATAATCTCTATGCTGGCGATGACAGGTATTACACTTTTTAGTTAACTAATCATTGTATTCACGCCAAATGAAAGGTAATACGGACACGTATTACCTTTTCATCATATTAAGGAATGTATCATGTGATATATGTACTCTACCCTCGGCTAGCATTCTCTTCTTACCTTCCTTCTGCTTTTCGCGTAGCTTCATCTTACGAGTAATGTCTCCACCATATAAATATCCTGTTACATCCTTTTTCATGGGTGCGATACTGCGACTAGCGACAATTCTACCTTTGATATACGCCTGTATCTTTACTCTGAATAATTCTTTAGGAAGTATTTTAAAAAGCTTTTCTACTGCCTCTTCGGCCTCTTCTTGGGCGCGTGATTCTGGCACTACCTTAGAAAAGGCAGCAACTCTTTCTTCTGCCACATACACATCCATACGAGTCACATAAGCATCACGCATCTCCCCTGCCTCATAGGCAATACTGGCATATCCTTGGCTTGCACTTTTAATCTCGTCAAAGAAATTCCTCATCAGCTCGCGTAATGGCATTTCAATGCTAAGCTTTACTCTATCAAAGCCCAAATCTTCTACGTCTATCACTGTGCCTTCGTGAGTATATAATAGCTCCATCACAGCACCCACATACCTCTGGGGTGTAATTACGGTAGTTATGATCCATGGCTCGCGCGCGCTTACTAAATCACCGTGATCAGGGAAATGTATCGGGGTGTAGACCTTCTCTATCTCACCTCCTCTTTTAGTAACTTCATATGTGATCGATGGGCTAGTGATCACTAATTCCAAATTATGCTCACGCCTCAGCCTTTCAGTCACTATTTCCATATGCAGCATACCTAGGAATCCGCATCTAAACCCTCTACCCAGTGCGCCAGACTGCTCTTCTTCGAATGTAAGAGACGAGTCAGACAGCTGTAGCCTTTTGAGTGCTGTACGCAGGTCGTCAAAGTATTCTTGGGCTTCAGGGTAAATAGAAGCAAATACAAGTGGCGTAGGGACTGAATAGCCCGGGAAGCTTTCCATTTCATTATTAAAAAGTGTAATTGTGTCTCCTACCCTCGCGACCCCCGGCTCTTTAATACCAGTAACTACATAGCCGATCTCACCTTCTAATATTTCCTTTGACTCTACCTTTTGAGGTTTTAAATATCCAACTTCACGCACGATAAACCTTTCCCTAGACTGCTTGAAAATTATCTCATCCCCCTTTTTAATTTTACCACTTAACTGCCTGATATAAAGTATAACTCCTTGGTGATTTGAATATTCGAAATCGAATATAAGCGCTCTCTGGCTATTCTTCTTATTCTCCTCCTTACTGCTCGGCGGCGCAAATCTTTCACATATTGTATTTAGTAGCTCTATCACCCCTTCGCCAGTCTTGCCACTTACTGCTAATATGTCCTCTGGCTTACAATTTAATAATTTGATAATTTCATTCTTGGTGTCTTCTATATTTGCTAGTGGACTATCTATTTTATTAAGTACAGGAAGGATTTTAAGCTTAGCCTCTTTGGCCATCTCTAATACTGTCATAGTCTGCGCCTGCACACCTTGCGTAGCATCCACCAAAAGCACAGCACCTTCCACAGCGCGAAGACTGCGCGAAACTTCATATGAGAAGTCTATATGCCCTGGTGTATCAATTAAATTAAGTATAAACTTTTCACCTTTTTTAAAATTATCACTAGTGCCATTATCGCAATTAATATCCCTGGATATTGAATAATCCATTCTTACAGGAGTCATCTTAATTGTTATCCCTCTTTCGCGCTCCAGATCCATGCTGTCTAATACCTGCTCACGCATTTTCCTATCTTCTACAGTCTGAGTCAGCTCTAGCATTCTATCTGACAATGTGCTTTTGCCGTGATCAATATGGGCGATAATTGAGAAATTCCTAACATTCATACAATGAATAATAACACAAAAAGATGAATTTAGCGAGCACGCAAATAGCCAACCAATTAGAAAGCAATAAGAAAACCCCACCATGGTGGGGTTTGAATTAGTAACATGTAACAGAAATCTAATTCGTTACAATGTTTTGAACATTCTATGTATTTCACTAACTACTCTGACATATTCTGGAAGGTCACGTATATTTGGCGTCCAGGCTAGCCCAATAGCAGCAAGGTCGATCTTTTCGACAATGCTGGCACCCATACTTACTCCCTTTTCGTTATATCTACGGCCCATAATCCAAATGGTATCTGCAATAGCAACCGCAGTGCCGATGTCATGAGTTGTGATTATGCATGTATTCAATTCATCGACTTGTGACAGTGCAATAATTAAGTCACATGCATTTGACTTTGCTATTGGATCTAGGCCAGAAAAGGGCTCATCCATTAGCAAGAAGTGTGATGAGCACATTATCTGCTGGATAATCGCTACACGTTGGCGTTGACCACCTGAGAGCTGTGCAGGATAAGCTTTCGCCTTTTCAGGAATTCCAAACTTTGTAAGCAATTCCATACCTTTTAAATATGATTCTGCTTTGCTTAGGCCGCGCTGCATACCAGCGATGACCAAGTTGCTTATAACAGTTCTCCAATTAAATAGAGTGTACTGCTGAGAAACAACACCGACCATCCCGGCCTCTACCGATTTCATGTCAGCACCGACTAGCACAGAACCCGTATCTGGCTTTTGTAGCCCAGCCAGAATTCGGAAAAATTGAGTTTTCCCTACTCCTGATGGACCAAGCAGACAGACAACCTGACCCTGCTGCATTCCTGGGCGCTGTATATTGTGAATATCAGCATCGAGACCATTCAAAATGGGCTTCCCCTCAAATGAGAGAGAAACTCCAGATACCTGGAGAATCTTTTCTGCAATGGTGTAATTCATACTACCTCTTCTCCTTGTTAAGAGACGCGTACGGACAAACGATATTCCGTATGAGCCCGATGATCTCATCGATCAAGATACCTACCACAAGAACTGTGATCTGTATAGCGAAAACAGCATCAAGATGCAGATACTTACTCTGATTGAGCAGCATAGCACCTACACCGCCTTCGGAACGTACGATCCCCTCTACCATGGTAAGCATCATCCAGCCGATAGCTGCATTTTGCCGCATCACTTCGAAAGCCTTGTCTGCTGTCCCAAGGATGATCACCTCATAGACGATGCGCAGACGACTCATCCCAAGTGTCTTTGCAAGGTCGAACTGCTCGCGAGGAATCGCGAGTATCTCAGCCGACATCGCAGTAACAAACCATGTTGTCGTACCGAATACCATGAGCATGAGCTTGAGCTCATGCCCACCGGAAGCAAGTAGTGTGAAGAAAAGTGTCACACCTACCAGGCCATTGAACCGGAACTTCGAGATCAGCATGATCCACGGCCTAAACCATGGGAGCACACTCAAGTACACGAATATTAGTGAAATAATCGTCGTGATGGCAATAGCCTCAATCGTAATGCGAAGACTTGTACCTATATCTAGAAGAAATCCATCATTCATCAGTTTGCCCCAGGCCATGAAAATTTCATGTGGCTTTGGGAAAAATGTCGATGGATAAAACCACCAAATCAAAAGAGTGATAGCAATTTGCAATGCTATCATCACTCTCATGTGAGATCCAGAGAGACTCCCAAAGGGAGTAAACCAATGTTTCATACTATGACTCCTAAAAAAAGAGCCGGGAGTTCCCTCCCGGCCCATGTTTCAAATCAGTGACTGTATTTAGCCACCAGTCGTACCGAGTATGATCTCTACACGACGGTTCTTCGATTTACCTTCGACAGTTGCATTATCTGCAACCGGTCTCGTATCACCGAAACCTAACGTGCGGATGCGCTCGGAGGGGAACCCAGATGACGCATTTGTCATCAGATACGCCTTCACAGCTTCCGCACGGGCCCGCGACAACTTCATATTGGAGTCATAAGATCCCACACTATCCGTGTGACCACGGACTTCGACTTGCAGATTGGTAATCGCGATCAGGTTTAGCATTTCTGCCAGCACCGAGTCAGACTCGGGACGGATTGTTGCCTTGTTGGTGTCAAACTCAATTGTCCAGTTACGCTTGCCAATGACGCGATCGATTGACCGGTTCGCATCGTAGTTAGGCGTGACCTTGGCTGACATTTGAGCTGCAGGAGTGCTTTTGATGACACTCGCGAGGTAGCTCGTATCGACAACTTGGTCGTACGATGGGAAGGTCGGCGTGATTGTCGGATAGAACCTTGCATTCATATTTCCGAACATCTCGTAGTTACGACGATACAAATTGTCGTTTCCATTGAGGCCGAACAAGAATGCTGCATCAGCAAGACCGTTTACGCGACTACCACCCAAATGAATTGGTACCCCTTTGGCATCGTTTTCGACAACACCATGGAAGTACTTTTTCCAATACGCAGTATCCTGTTCGCCATAGACCTGGGCCGAGACCTTAGATCCGAGCGTGAGCGCAGAATCGTCAGCATTGACTCGGTCTGATCCTGCATGTGCCGCCCGGATCAAACCTTCCACCAATTTCGGATTCCGCTTCATGTAGTCACGGTTACCGATGATGATGGCTGGCATCTGATAGGCATACTCACGGGTAGAAGCAACAGCAGCGAGACCGCCCTTTTTCTGAGCGACATTGACGTCGCCAGGTGTCCAGGTGGCCGTACCATTAGCACAGACTTGAGCCTTTTCACTCGTGACCTTACCACCCCGCACTACTGAACGCTGCTCGCAATAGCCAGTGATGTATTTCTCATCAGCTGCAGCAAACGAATCTGTCTCAATAATGTTGAGAGAGTTTGGATCATATGTCTTTGCATCCGCATTAAATGGGATGTTGTTCTGGCTGGCCCAGACAAGGCAAATATTCATATCGCCATCACGAGGGACAGCTGCTACGGTCATGCCACGTGCTTTCTGTGGATCTTTTGCCACTTCATATGGGAGCATGCATTTGTCTTCACCTGCAGAATATCCCACAGCAGTAACTGCTGCGAAACCTTGCTTAAGCTTTGACATCTGCTCAGCCAGACCCGAGGCGAACCCCGAATAGCCGTCACCCATAATGACAACGAATGCTGCACCTTGTGGGCAGCTTTCGCCCTTACCAACACCTTCTGCGAACCGGAGCATAGACTCTTGCATCTTGCCGTAGTCATCCTGACGGACGAGCTTCAGCTTGACACCATTCTGAGCCATGAGGCTGCCTTCAACTGTCTCCACTCCGCCATTGGCGTATTGGGGACCCATAGTTGCATTCCACGGAATAGTCCACAACTCATGCGTGCAACCACCAGCTACGACCTTGGTCGAAGTATTGGCAGCAGCCTGATTGCTGTTGGCAGTTAGTGGTGTCCGTGGGAATGCGGGCCCAGTCATAGGCTTCACATCCGGGACAGTGGATAACGTCGTTGAACGTTGAAGCCAAGTAGTGTGGTTATTGATAAACCAAAAACCACCACCAAGAATTACAGCAACAAAAGTTGCCATAACCGCTTTTCCAAGGCCTGTCAGGCCAGATTTCTTTTCCATTCTAGTTTCCTTCTTTCTTGATTAAGCATTTGTGAAGGCGACACGAGATTGCGCCACCTTCTTTCTCTTTTACTTAGAACACCGGCTTCGCATTTTGCACACGAGACACCGGCACTACTTCGAATTGTCCTGTACGGTTGTCGATGACTTGAGTCATGGCGCTTTGCCAGTTCTGGTATGCGATTGCATCGTATTGACCCGTCTGCAAGTCGAACTTGTTGAACGAATCTTGAGCAAGACGCTTCACGTTGCGCATGCGACCGATGTTCGCGGCATAGCGTGAAGTGATGACTTGTTCGGCCATCTCAGCATACTTCTGCCGCTGACTCTTCCTAAAGAGGAGTTTTTCAGCGAGCATCATGATTCCTTCTTCTGCCTTCGACTGTTCCCAGTTTTGGGTCTGAATCTCGATGTCCACCTTCATGCTGTCGGCTTCCGCCTTGAAGACGTGAAAGAGGCGAGTATTCTGGGTCAGCTGAAAATCGAGTCGCTGGACAGATGCATCGAACTTGCTCGCTGCTTCCATCCACATCCCATGCTCACGCGATGCCGTGCCCTTCGCAGCTTCAAGTTCTATGCGTTGGACTTCAGGTATATTTGGCCGCTGGAGCATGTTCATGGCTGCGTTGTACTGGTTTTGAGCCTTTTGAGCTTTGCCAGATGCAGTATCGCGACGCTCTTCAGTTTGAGCCTTGACTTCTTCGACTTGGCCGATAAAGTTGCCGAACGATTGGACATCGTTCTGCACTTCTTCCAGTGCCAACTCAAGATGAATCGTGGGACTCATCTCCACCAATGCCCATGCGGATCGACGTGCAAACACGTTCACCGCTTGTACCAAGAGTGGTGCAAAGGTCAGCGTGAGCCAGATCGTTAAAACCAGACCCACCAGCATCCCCACGGCATACATCGTATTTCTTGCGAGATCTGCGATGTTAACTGCGAGGGTGCTCAGATGAGGCAGAGCGAAGTTCGCGGCAGTTACGCCGGCGGCTCCGATCAGGCCCCAAGTGACCCATCGTCCGACCTTTTCCTGGGTCGGGACAGGTAGTTTCAGTTCATTCATTTCTTAATACTCCTTGCTTACTGGTTGGTTCTCACTGGATGGATTGGAGAGTTGCGATGGTCTGTCCGAGCTCGGCATCGGTCGCAGCGATAGCTGCTTCGTAGGCACGAGCCTTGACTTCCATCTCGCCTTGTGCAGCAGCAATCTCCTGACTGATGGTAGCACTTTTGGTGCTGTTCTCACGGAGTTTCTGCTGCAATGCGGCAATCTGTGATTGGATACCTGCATCTTCGTTTTGCAGGGATTGCATCTGACCTTCACGTGCGGCGATCTTCGACTTGTGGGCATCTTCCTTCGCTCGCGCGATCTGGGACTTCCACTGTTCGAGCGCCGCCCGATGGGTCGTCTGAAGAGCTCCGACGAGGTCTGCTGGGCTCAGATTGAGCATTGTGACCACTGCCTTGATGCGAGTTGTCGGATCGGCGATCACTCCTTCGAGCTTCTTGGATTCTGCCATGAAGCGCGTATAGGGGCTTGCACCGATGTTGAACACAGCCTCTCGTGTCTGTTTCAGGACTTCGGGATCAACCGAAGTGCCAGAAATGACCACAGGAGCTGTCACCTGCATCGGGGGAGCTTGTGTGGACAATGGAGTTGGGGGGGTGTCCCCTCCCTTTCCATCATCCCACACTGCATCCTTGATTTTTCCAAGAAAGTCTTTCATGTGTGAGGTTCCTTTGAGTTTGGTTTACTTCTTAGTAGGACGGAGGTTTCCGTACCACGGCCAGGTCGGATCACTCATGGAACTGACGCCCAGCCATTGAAGACTGTACTCCTTTCCTGCACCGTTCTTGAGATTGGTGAGGTTATTCGACAGATCAGCAAAGAGCATTTGTACTTGTTTGGTCTCTGGGGCATTAGCTGGCCAATTGCGTGCAGAGGCAAGGATGGTTCGCACAGACAAAGTCCGTACGCTGCCGTCGAGGTTGGGATATTTAATGGTTTTCAGTTTGTAGAAGTAACCCTTCTCCACACTGAGGAATTCCACCGCGTCCCAACGATCGAAAGCAACGAGATGAACCCCAGGTTGAGTAATTTTCTTCACCCATGGGATTTCACCACCACCAATACCGATGATCGCATCAAGCTTACCTGCCAAGAAATCATTCACCATGGTTTGTTGCGCGAGTTGCGCAAACTTGTCATAGTTCACGATTTGTGCAGGTTGTACTTTTGAAAAACCAACCATGATGCGCAGTGATTCTGCAGCGCCACCAAATGTTCCCACTTTCTTTCCTTGGAGGTCAGAGAAGTTCAGAATATTCGGATTAGCAGACAACACTGTCACTGAGTTGTCATAGAGCGGGAAGATGGTTTTGATGACATCAACCGCTTCTTCCTTATCGAAGTTGCGCTTTGCCCAAAGCTGGTCAGCATTCACCATACACGCCATAACTTTTTGCGAGATGCAGTAGTCGAGGTTTTGCGGTGCGCCAGTTGTAGGGACTTCTGTGAGCTCAGAGCGACGACTGACTTTCGCCATATCGTTGAACATGAGTGTATAGACGCCACCACTGGGACCTGTAGCGATTGGGAATTCCGCTGCCATACCCAGAAAACTGAGTACAGACAGAGAAAAAGCGATGAGGATTTTAATAGAAATGTTCATAGTTACTTTCCTTTCGAGGTTTGGTGTTTAAGCTGATCCCATTGATCGGACGATCCTTGTGATTTGGTTGGTTCGGGTGGGCGCGTCACCTGGGTTGATGTAGGAGGAATTGATTGCTCCTGTTGCTCAACTTTCGGCTGGCTTACCGCCGGCACGTCCTGCTTGGGTGACGATTCTTGCTTCGGACGATTTGCCCAAAAATAGAAACCCACACCTAATACAGCCGCAACGACAACTGATAACAAGGCTTTTCCAAGCGGAGTAACTCCGCCATGATTTATTGCCATTTTCTGTTTCCTTTCTACTGTTTGCTAATTACTGGAACGAGTGTCTTCAGGGCGAAGGTATCGAGCAGAAAATGCTCTCCATCCTCCATCCATTAGACGTATATCACTCAGTACAACCTGAGCACCTTGTGCTGGTGCGGATTCCTCTTTCCATACATTGTCATTTGGACAAGTGGAAAAAGTAATTGCCCCAACAACTTCCCGACAATGGGTAACCACATAATTGCGATCACTCACTATCTTTGAAATCCTAGCGATTCGATACTCTTGAGTCACATTTCATACTCCTTTTGTCAAATTGCAATTATCCTTGTCTCATGTGTATAAGACGAAGAATACCCACCGCAACTCTACCATAATGGACATATTGTTGTCAAGCATTTTTAGCACGTAGAATTTATGTCTATTTTAAATGACTATTTTCGATATTTACCGCCAAATTTGCATTCGTACTTGTATTAGGATCTAACATTAAATTATATAGATATAATAAAAATGCCGCAGCTTACGCTGCGGCATTTTTAGACTTCCTATAAGCCGGATTCTGTATTTGTGATGCTATTTATCTGGGCGCATGATTACTCTATGCGCTCTAGCGGCACTCAGATTGCTCTGCACGGCCTTGCTACCCAATAAGTGTTTTGCCGTTTCAATCTTGTATTACTACAAGCCTCACCCGATTTGCATCGGGGCCTAGGCATCGCTCCCTTTGGCGTCTCTGCTCGCAACTCTGTACTCGCGTACGATGGCGGTTAGCCACTATCGTTTTACTTTAAAGTATTACTACTTACAAAGTGTAGTCCGGACTTTCCTATATATACTATTTTGCAAGTATACATCAGCATCCCAGAAGTCATAATCATAATAGCAGACTTGGATATTTTTGCAAATTATTTATTTTATATTTAGATTTATAGAAGCTTACAAACTACTGACTACATAATTATAAATGTAATTACTTTTGCTTTGGATTGGTCTCAAACACATATCTAGCATTTACACCATGGCCATATGTTAATGGTGGATTGTTGTCGTAATAAGTTGTAGGCGAAAGTCCTCTCTGTACATACAGCACATTATAATCCTGATCCAACCAATATATATCCAAATCGAATCTCATACCCTTCATCCAAAATATCCTTTCTGTATCAGTTGCATCTTTAAAATCAAATAGCATAGCACACGCATCACAAATACTATTTACTTCGCCCAAGCCCTTCGACCACTCCAGAGGCTCATCTGCTATGGCAGTATACCAGTACTCATTATCTACTTTTATAACTTTGTGCAAAGCTACACCATAGAACGCTCCAATTATAATTGCAATTATTCCAAAGCTAAAAATAATTCCCAAATAGCTATCACTATAATTGCTAGATTTGCTAGTCATGATTAGAAATTATTCCAAATGTTTTTATCATTGTTGCCATCTACTTTGAATATTGTTACGCCACCGATTTTATAAAGCTTTGCGATATTTACCTTGTCTGCTATAGCCTTGGCGTCGCTATACCATACTAAATACTCCTTACCGGTAGTGCTGTCTATATATGTGTATGATAGCTCTCCGCTTGCATCGCGCACAGGTGTCAGTCCTTTAGCTTTGCTTTCTGCGTCTGCATAATACCAATTCATGCTACCAATTTTATTGTATTTGGATATTGCTCCTGCTGAATCGCGCAATACTTCATACTTATTGCCATATGTCGGCACACCTACTATCATCTTATGAGCTGGTATATCCCACAGCGCATATGTTAGCACCTTCTCTACCCAGTCTATGTCTGCTACAGGCTTATACAGTGGCCCGCGAATTGTATTTAATTTTACATCAGTATTATCCTGATCATATGCCATAATTCTAACTTGATCACATACTTTACCTATAACTTTAAAATCATTGCTATATGACACACTAGCCACCAATTCAGGAGTTACGGTTGTGTATTTATCCTCTAGTGGTACGCGTGATTCGATGGTACATATTAAAGCTTTATTATTCTTATGCAGCTCTGCAGCAGCCTCTGTTAAGAATTTAGAAAAGGAATCCTTGGTCTCGGCTGTTTTATTTTCATAATCTATATCTATGCCATCAAAGCCATATTTATTTACCTCTGCCATTAGGTCAAATATAATTGCCCCTCGCAAATCAGCATCTGCTAGTACCTTCTCCATGGCTGGGCGCTGCTTACTATCACCCCACCATAGTACACTTGGGACTACCAGTTTATTGGCTTTCTTCGCAGCTTGAATCATATTGTCAAAGTCAGTCCCGGCAGCTAACTTCATAGGCTTTTTAATAGTGCCAGTCTCTTCCATCTCATAACTAAATGGTGAAATTATATCTATTTTATTTAAATTATTAATTA
The DNA here is from genome assembly GCA_035905815.1 of Minisyncoccota bacterium. Taxonomy (GTDB): domain Bacteria; phylum Patescibacteriota; class Minisyncoccia; order Phycocordibacterales; family UBA5272; genus JAMIGE01. Next base: position 23,093 of record JAMIGE010000017.1, read on the forward strand.
CTTCTGCGCTACCGCTTGCCGCTCTCCAATATGGGACCCAGGCTCCAACTGTAAAACTCTTATCTAAAGTAGCTTTTACATTTCCGCTTAGCGTCGGCAGCGCATCTACCGCAGGCTTCGCTAGCGATTTAGCCTTTGCTCTTGTAACTGGCCCAAATGTGCCAGTTTGGGATATTTTATATTTCTTTTGAAAAGCTTTAACCGCCGCAAAGGTTGCATTACCAAAGTATCCATTAGGCTTGGCGGTTAGGAATTTATTCGCGCTCAGAAATTCTTGCATCTCAGTAACAGCAGCGCTCTCGTCACCTTTTTTTAAATTCGTATCGTATGCTGCCAAAGAATTACTAGCTGATAATATTATTATAGTAGTGATTAAAAGTATTTTATTTTTAATTGCCATAAGACTAATTATAACATAAAATATCAATTCGTAGATAATTAAAATAAATGCATTAATTTTGTGCATCGATATACTTTCTTACCCAACTTTCTACATACTGAATGACCTCTTTACTGTCATTTGCATTAGACTCTGCAATGTAAATTGCTGTTTCTGCGGCACTGATAAAAAATGAGTCTATAAACTCTTCATCATTATTATAAATATTATCCACACAAATCGAAATTAACATAGTAACCACACCTGCAGCGGTTCTTTTGTTTCCATTTTGCAGATAGTGACCTTTCACTATGGAATAGAATATAAATGCAATCTTTTTACTAAATGTGCCATACGATTCTGTATTTGAATATACAGCAAGCGACCTATATATTACGTCTCTTATATTGTTTATTTCAATAGGAGAGATTTGCGGCACTGGCTCTAATTCCTTGTATTGATTTATTAAGCTCTGATTTACAAATTTTATTATACCTTCAAAATCGATCTTTTCCAATATATAACTCTGATTATCTCTTGTCGGCATCATATTTATAAAGCACATCGTACATGCTTTTAGCTGCACTATTAAAAACGGGAGAATTCTTAACAATATTTTCTCTCCTCTTAACAGTACTACCTTGTTTCCTGTTTGTAAAAAAATTAAGAATGGCTTTCATAGACTAATTATAGCACACATGCATAATATATAATATAAGAATCCCCAGCCATTTGGCTGGGGATTAGGTGAAGGTCACCACCCTACTGCTAGTCCAGAGGCGTACAACTGCACGCATGGACATTGATGCCCTGGACAGGGCTTTGATTGACCGCTTACCAGGCGGGCGGGCTGCCGATGCCCTAGCCTTTAATTTATACCTATCTGCATATATTGATCGCAAAGCTGCTATTAATTGCGTAATGTATGCATTAAGGAACTTTTTGACCCTTCTCGCGTCTTCCTAAAGCGAGAGGCACGGCACGGATATTTCCGTCCTAAGATTGGGCTAACATTGTTAGAGTGTTTTGGTATTCACCCCCTTGCCCTTTCTATGAATAATATCATAGCAGATTTAGAATATTTGTCAATAGGCTGAATAGTCCTTATTTAATTGGGTTATTTAATACCTAATTCCTTTTTCTGTTTTGGGCTTATGTCTGCTGGGGCATTCATCATTAAGTCCTTACCCTCCCCAGTCTTGGCAAACGCTATTACCTCTCTGATATTCGGCTCATTCTCTAATAGCATCATAAGTCTATCGAATCCCCATGCAATTCCGCCATGTGGTGGCGCACCAAACGCTAAAGCCTCCAGCATGTGTCCAAAGTTTGCCTCTATCCTAGCTGCGTCATATCCCATGATTTCAAATGTAGTCCTCAGCTGATCACGTGTATGACTACGTATTCCACCACCTCCAATTTCATAGCCATTTAATGTGATGTCATACTGAGTACTGATTATTCTCTCAATATTTTTCTTGGCCATATAGTCATCCATATACTCAGGCAGTACTCCTGTAAATGGGTTATGTGTAAATGTCCACTCTCCTGTACCGTCTAGATTATCGTCACCTGTCTTTTCAAATGCCGGGAAGTCAATCACCCAGCAGAATGCTAATAGATTTGGATCACTCTTATCTTCTCTGATATCGGGTCTATCATTACCATACTTCTCCATTGCTTCCATATACGTAATACGTGGGAATGGTAACTGCTGTATTTTCTTTTCCGGATAAAGCTCGGTTACAATTTTAATAAGCATTGCCTCATTCAAAGCCATTATGTCTTCGCGGTTTACAAAGCTCATCTCCATATCGAATTGCGTGAACTCTGGCTGCCTGTCGCCTCTAGTATCTTCGTCACGCATGCATTTAGCAAATTGGAAATATCTCTCGAGTCCTCCCACCATTAGCAGTTGCTTATACTGCTGAGGGCTTTGTGGCAATGAGTAATATGTACCGTTCCATTTGCGTGATGGCACCACGAAAGACCTGGACCCTTCTGGCGTAGGGGCTGACAGTAACGGAGTATCTATTTCTATAAAATTCTCTGCTGCTAAATAGTCGCGCACTAGCTGTTTAATTTTGAAAGTATTTTTTAAAGTTTTCTGTAGGCGAGCTCGGCGCAAGTCCAGATATCTGTACTTCAATCTAACCTCTTCGTTAACTTCTATACCATTAGTTGATATATCGAATGGCAAGGTATTTGCCTCATTTAGCACTGTGATAGAAAGTATTTCTAATTCTATATCACCATTTTGTACGCCTTGTTTTACATTTCTTTCTGGTCTTTTATTTACAATTGCCTTGGTCTCTATTACCCACTCTGTCCTTAGCTTGCTTGCGGACTCTACTGCTTCAGCATGATTCGGAAGGCATACAGCCTGCACCTTGCCGCTAGCGTCTCGCAAGTCTAGGAATATCATTTTGCCTTGATCACGCCTAATGTCCACCCAGGCTTTGACTAATACCTCTTGGCCGACTGCTGATGATAAATCTTTGATTAATGTTCTGTTCATTATTTTATTATATCAGAAATGTTATTTTTTATAAAGATATACTAATTCACTTCTCCCATATATGGCAAAGGTAATCCATATATATAATTATCTTTGCTATCCCTGATCTCTTGCACCCTATCGCGGCGCTGACTACTAGAAAGGCTCGAAGCCATCATTATTTTACTACTTCCATATTTACTTTTGATACTACTATATGCTTCTAAATACTTTTCCTCTTCATATTTGCACATCTGCCCGCCGAACATGTCTAACTGTATGTCATCTCTTCTTTTTAAATTGAAAAAGTGCACGCCTGTGGATTTATATATATAATTCTGATCTAATATAGAATCGAAAGCTCTATAGCATTCATTTAATATGTATTTAACATCCCTTGTATAGTGCTTTAATTGTATGCTAGTAGAAAAGTATTTGCCCCATTTCTGTCCTTTTATATGTACTTTAATAAATATAGATAAATAATTACTATACAAGTCATTACATATCATCCTAGTGCAAGCTGATTCTATATTCTTAGATAATTCAGAAAATAGAAATGATTTACTGTTGGTGTGATCAGCAAAGCTTCTGGTCGCCTGCATACTCTGCAAATCCTCATGATCAGAGTTTATAGTGAGCTTCTTTATGCCTTTTAGCTCTAACCATATATTTATAAGGGGCTTGTCAAAGTATCTTATTACATCATTTTCTGGTATATTTACGAACTCATGTACTGTGTATATTTTTCTATTCATTAACTTCTCTGTTGTCTTTCTGCCTATACCCCACACAGCAGCAATCTTCTTGGTTTCGTACACCTCTTGTATATATTGCTCACTTAGCATTACACATAATCCATTCGGTTTATTGTGAGTGGATGCCAGCTTGGCTATTACTTTTGTAGAGCCTACTCCAAAGCTGTATGTAATACCCAAATCTTTTTGTACTCTGTTTTTGATTTCTCTCACATATTTTTCTATCAACTCCAAAACATTATGATTTTCTATTTTTAAATATTCTTCTTGCCTATCATATGATTCTTCTGATTCTATAGAATTGCATTCTATACTGCTTTGAATATTAAAATATTTGAGCACGTCGTAATATGTAAAATTTAAAAAGCATTCGTCTATACTATATACCTCTACCTCGTCGCTGTATTCTGATAATATGTTGTACAGATTAGCGCAGAACTTTTCATAAAGCTCAAAATGAGACTGCAGCACCATCACTTGAGGCATTTCTTTTCTAATTTTGTATACTGGGGTTGCTCTGTCTATACCTAAGGCCTTGGCCTCTTTGCTCATGGCGGTGACTATTCCACGCTCTTCTCCTACTACTACTGGGCGGCCTTTTAGATCTGGCCTCCTTGCTACTTCACATCCGACGAAGAAGCTATCCCCATCCACATGCATTATATACTTTTCTTCTTTTAACTTTTTAAGCATGTTTATTATCTACAAAATTATTCATTATCTATTTTCAAATTTCTACTAATACTTTCTAATTACCGCTATCAGTACGGCTTGTATTTCTAGCCCTTCATTTGGGTATATATTTGGATAATCTTCATTAGCAGCCTCTAAATACATCTTACCAACTTTGTCTTTACGCAGATATTTAAGAGTAAATGCATTGTCTACATTAGCAACTATTATGGATCCTATCGGTGCCTCACTTTTACGCTCGACTACTACCATGTCACCATCTAATATGCCAGCATTCATCATACTGTCACCCTTTACCTTTAGCATAAAGCTTGCTGCCTTGTTCCTGATTATCCAATCATCTAGTGATATACTATCTAGCATTTGCTCATCAGATGGCGAAGGGAATCCAGCCTCTACTAGACCCAGTACTCTTAAATTTCTATTCTTAATAATAATTCTACCTTTACTATCTTTGCTTAAAAGCTTTAGACTTATTAAATCTTTGACTATTTTATAAGCAGTTTGCTTGGATTTTACATTTAAAATATTAGTAAGCTCGGAATAGCTGGGTGATCTATTATTCTTCTCGTAGAAATTTAATATTCTGCCAAAGTAATCTTTCTTAGTGTTATCCATATATTAATATTATAACAAACGAACGTTTGTATTGCAAATTTGGAGAGTCATAACTATTTGAGAGTTATATTAGAGCATTACTTCATTAAAATCCAGAGCGCTAGATTATGAGGAGTAATGCTTTTAAAAATTATAAAAAACTGCACTGAAAATAAAAAGACCCCGCGCAATTTGCGCGGGGCTTATCTATCAGAGTTACAGAGGCCTTGTGCGTCGGCATCTGCAAATTGATATAATCTCTCGTTTCTTAAACCATGAATTTAGATCCGAGCTACCTACACACCCAAGGACAAGCCATGGACGCGTCTCACGTTGATGGAAGTATCAATCATCAGCCTAAGCAATAAGACCGATGATAAGCAGGGGGCGATGCCAACACCAACAGGGACTAGCTGTGCACCCCTACTCAGTTAACAATATATCATATTCTATTAATAAAATAAACCCTCTTGCGAGGGTTTATTTTATGTCAATAAATCATAAATTTACTTTTCTGCTTTGGGTGCTAGGTATACGATAGTAAGCACAAAGATAGAAATAATTACAGACATCATAGGCATAGTAGCGAATCCAAAGCTCACAACACCTGCCTCGGTACACTTTGGAAGTAAAGAGTTTGCACTACATGGAAGCGTAAGAGTAGCTTCCATTACATACCTCATAAAATGATAATAATAATGAAATCCAGAAATAAATAGCGTCAGCATTCCTAATATAGTTATGAATACATGCGCCTTTCTAGTCTTGTTAAATATTTCAACTACGGATATTATAAGCATAGGGTATATTAGCACTCTCTGATACCAGCATAGCACACATGGCAGATCGCCATATACTTGCTCGTATATATTTGCACCCACTACACCACCAAAAAGTACAATAGCTAGTGCTATCATATAATGATTATATGATGCTCCACTTATTAGCCTATGCACTAATTTATTATTAGTGAAATACAATATCAAAAATAATATATTGATAGCGAGTAGCACTAGCACACCAACTGTTAGCAGGTCGCTAAAGTTTTGAAAAGTCATCCCCATAAAAATTGCATCTTTCATATATTTAATTTATTCCTATTATTTTTCTAATTTTTAAAATCTTATCCTCACCCATTACCTTTGCCCTAGCCCCGCCTATATATAATATTCTATCTATCTTGCCAGGGTTTGCTACTAGGTCATTGTATATTTCTACTTTACCCTCCCTCCACTTTATAATTGTGGCTAATAGATCTTCTTTTGCTTCTTTGTATGAGTATGGAGCTTCTGGGCTAGCATTTTCATATTTACTTCTAACTGCCTGGTCCTCCTCTTTATTTAAAAAGTGCTTGTGTATGTTGTAGATATTATTCTCATCAGGATTCTTCTTATCTTCTGGCCTACTACTATCTGTTACTATACTCATTATCCTTTTCTTTAGCTTTTCATTATCACAGAATAGCTCTATATGATTATCATAACTCTTACTCATCTTTTTCCCATCTATACCAGGTATAGTACCTACGGCTTCTACTATATGCGCCTCAGGTAATTTAAAATATTCGCCTTCATATGCACGGTTAAAGTACCCAGCGATATCCCTAGCATACTCGACATGCTGCTTTTGATCTGCTCCTACCGGGACAATATCTGCATCATATATTAAAATATCTGCAGCCATTAAAATTGGGTACGTGAACAGCCCTACATTCACCTCTTTGTTCTTGGCCTCATGATCTTTAAAAGCATGCGCTCGCATCATATACGGCATCGAAACTAAATTATTAAATATAGTTGACAGTTCTGCATGCTCGGGCACACTAGACTGCCTAAACAGATTGTCAGGATTAAGCCCGCATGCTATATATGCCGCCGCAGCCTTGTAAGTATTATTGTGCAAATTAATTGCATCACCCTTGCTATGTAGCGTCGTCAGAGCGTGATAATCAGCGAGGAACACATATGATTCATAATCGCTACTATTTGATAATTCAATGTTCTGCTTTATCGCTCCGAAGTAATTACCAAAATGAAATTCTCCTGTTGGCTTTATACCGCTTACTAATATCTTTTTCATATCTATATTATATCATGGTACCTAAATATAAGAAAATTCCAAGCACGACCACTTAGCACTTGCTACAGATATCTAAAATTAGTACATTTTATAGTTATGTATGCACGCGAGACAGTCTTATTTTATAATTAGTCAGTCTATTCCTCGTCACTTAGATTCGGCTTTTCGAGCGCCAATACTTCTATATTGCCGCCACTCACACCCTCAGTTATCTTATACACGTCCTTATCTATTTTCTTTAGCTCTTTGTAGCCGCTATTATAATGGTTCACAGTTGTAGATAATGTATTGCCTAGCTTTTTATAATATTCCTCATAACTTTCCATATGCTTACCAAGCTCTTCCACTTTCTTCTGTATTTGTTTGGCATTCTCTTCTATTGAAAAGGCCTTGATACCTGATAGCACCAGATGCAGATACGCTAATATGCTAGTCGGCGACACAATGAATACTTTCTGTGATTGGGCATATTCAATTAACTTTTGAGTATTAACTTTTATTCTACTATTTTCACCTGCCAATAAGTCATAATAAATCGCCTCAGATGGTATAAACATAAATGCAATTGGTAAAGTGTTTTCATTTTCCCTAATATACTTCGCAGTTTCGGTTATACGTAGCTTCAAATCCTTTTTAAACTCCTCTGCAAAGAATTTCTTATCATCCTCATCATCCGAATCTATACACCTCTGATAATTATCCAGGGAGAATTTGGAATCAATTGGCAATAATTTATCCTTTATATACACTACAGCATCCACAGCTTCGCCATTTTTAAAATAGTGCTGCATGGCATAGCTACCATTAATCACATTGGACAGTATAAGCTCTAGCGAGGCCTCGCCCCAATTACCTCTTTGCTTTTGATTGGTCAGCACTTTCTCCAAATTGGTCAGCTGCTCTGTCATACTGAACACTTGCTTATTACCCTCTTTCACTTCTGTCAGCTCTTTAGTTATCTGCCCAATTAATTCCTGTGACTTGTTAAATTGATCCTTCACATTTACATTCATGTCTCTCTGATGCTCATGCAGCTTGGTATCAATATTCTTCGCGGTGTATCTTAACTCGTCATTCAAATTCTTCACATAGTCGCGCATTAGCAATATTTCATCACGCATTTGCTCGGCTCTTTCCTCTTGGCGCATTATCTCTTCTTTACTACCTCCGGCTCTAGATCGTATTGAAATTATAATTTGTAATATTATAACTAGCACTATTGCTATTAGAATTATAATGAGTATTGTATTAGTTTGCATATATTGATTATTTAAATTTATTTACTATTGCTTGATCATTTGCTTGACTTTTATTTTGTTTAGTCTATAATTAAATTACTTTTGGGATTAATCCCTTCGATCTCAGGATTTCCTGAGTGACGATTAGAAAGCTTGAGAAGTTTCTCAAGCTTTTCTTTTACTCTAGACAGATCTAAGTTATCCAATTCTCCGATTTTTAAATAAAATCTTTTCTTATCTAACATTTTGATTTGATAAAGCATTACCCATCTCTTCTCATCTTGAAAAGTGATATCCAAGAACCAGGATCCTTCTTTCTTTTTGGAAGTCAGAGGTAGAGCAATACATAAATCTGCTGAAAGCTTTTTAATAATTAAAACTGGTCTTCTGAAATTCTCTCCCTTGCCATATGACTCACCTCCAATATTTAACCCAAAGGAGCACCACCATATTTGACCCTCTTTAAAATAAATATCCTTTACATTTGTATCGAGGTCTATATTTTTCTTTTTTTCGTTCCATTTATCGAAATCTTTCATCAGTACATTATATCACAACTCTTTGCTTAGGATTTCCACAGTAATTATAACAATATCTAGACATAGCTATATGTAATTGATATAAATTTACTTCTATACTTGAATTCCATGATTAAAAATAGTCTTATTTTATAAGAATATTTTGTATATACAATTTAATACCCAAATCATAATCCAGTTCTAAGTAATTCGAATTAATATAAAGATCAAAACAAAAGACTGTATTAGAATCAACACCTAGTAATCAATAATCTTACTTTAAGTTTAGCATTTCTATTGGAACTTTTCCATCTATACCAAGATGCATTCTCTTATGATT
>JAMIGE010000018.1:0-7647 GCA_035905815.1 Minisyncoccota bacterium
GGACATCTTGAGAGATTTAATAGAACCGTGCAAGAAGAACCATACAAACTTGGAGAGACATATTGGCAACAGAAGAGTTTAGATAAATATATGTATTATTACAATCATAAGAGAATGCATCTTGGTATAGATGGAAAAGTTCCAATAGAAATGCTAAACTTAAAGTAAGATTATTGATTACTAGGTGTTGATTCTAATACACCTTTTGATAGATTATTCGGCGTGCGGTGGGGGAACTTTTTGTTACCGTTATACATAATAATTCTTGGGTCGATTTGGTCGTTTGGAATATTTACTAATAGCGGTGGATGGGTAATGACGGCATTGATCTGCGCTGTAATTTTGTTAGGGTTTATTGTTGTGTTCACGGTCATTGACGATGTCTCTGCTCTTGGTCAGTTCAGTACCCTACCAAATGGTTCTCTGATTGTATGTCTATCTAGAAAGTGTAAGATAGCATTGCAAGGTGTGACTTCTGCATTCAAAAAGAAGAAGAATGAAACTAGTGTGAAGACAAAGGGTGATAATATTGGACTGTTCAAAGTTCTGAAGCTGCGATTTAAATCTCTTCGTGAGAAGGTCTGCTACAGCATACCTATTGTGAGGGACTAACATCCTGCTTTGATAAGTGATTAGTAGAGATGCTTGATTCAACGCACCATCCTTCGATGTTCTGAATCGTGATGGTTTATTCCAAAGGCCGACGAAGTCGGCCTTTTCTTGTGTTTTCGAAACCCTTTACAATATAATAGAATTATGATATTTTAAATACAAATGAGAACAAACAAGAAAGCAATTACTAATAGTATTACAGAGGCCATTAATTCAAACCTGAAGCCAAAGACTAAAAAGATCACGATGGGCAAAGTTTCAAATTCTAAAGAGGATACCTCTTGGCATGGCGTAGCAGAGTGGTATGATAAGCATTTGAAAGATGAAGATACATATCACAACAAAGTCGTAGCTCCAAACTTACTTAGAATTTTGGGTGAAATTAAAAGCAAGAATATACTTGATCTGGCATGTGGTACGGGGTATTTCGCATTGCAGATGGCTCAAATGGATGCAAAAGTAACTGGAGTAGACGCTGGGGCGGACCTCATTAAAATTGCTAAGGAGAATGTATCTAGAGAAGTAAAGTCAAATAGTAAAAGTCCTAATTTAAATATAAAATACTATACATCGGCCGCCAGTGACTTGGGTATGCTCTCTGACAATAGTCAGGATATAGTATTATGCAGCCTGGCAATACAAAACATTGAGAATGTGGATGCGGTAGCTAAAGAGGTGGCGCGCGTGCTTAGGCCTAGTGGTAGGATGATTATTGTTATGAATCACCCGGTGCTGCGTACTCCTAAAATTAGTAGCTGGGAATATGATAAGACATATAATATACAGTCTAGAAGGCTGGACGCATATATGTCGGAGAGTAAGAATAAAATGGATATGAATCCAGGGGTCAAGGATGAGAATGATAAAAAGTATACGTATTCATTCCATAGACCGCTGCAATTTTATTTCAAAATATTTAGCAAGCACCATATGGCGGTTCGTAGGCTAGAAGAGTGGAATAGTCACAAGAAAAGCCAGAAAGGTCCAAAGCAGAAGGCAGAGGATAAAGCCAGAATAGAATTCCCAATGTTTATGATGTTAGAAGTTATAAAGCTAAAATAGTATTGGCTTTAATTCTATAGAATGATATAATTGTCATATATAAACATATGACAACACAACACACAACACCTAAAAAGGATAATTTCATGCGTAATGCATTTATAGCTTTGCTGGTTATAGTTATAATATTATTAGGACTTAATTCATATCAGACTAATAAAAATATTGGAGAGTCTGACAAGCCAGCATTAGTTGCAAATGGTATAGTAAATAGCGTAGATAATGCAATCGGCAATAGGAATTCTAAAGTTGCACTGGTAGAGTATGCAGACTTTCAATGCCCAGCATGTAAAGCGTGGGAGCCAGCAATAAAAGAGATCATTAAGGAATCTGGTTCTAATTTTGTATTCGTGTATAGGTATTTCCCACTAGCGCAAATACATCAGAATGCATTAGGAGCCGCCAAAGCAGCTGAGGCAGCAGCAAGGCAAGGCAAATTCTGGGAAATGCATGATCAATTATACGCTAATCAGGAGGCTTGGGGTAGTGCACTAGATGCCGATCAATACTTTAGTAAGTATGCAGCAAGTATCGGACTTGATATGGCCAAATATAACACTGACATAAAAGATAAGGCGGTAGAAGACAGAATCTTATCAGATATGAAAGAGGGTAATAAATCAGGAGTACAAGGCACGCCTTCATTCTATTTGAATGGCTCTAGACTAACACTAAGTAATACCGAAGACCTTAAGAAAATCCTAAAAGAAACAATCGATGCAGCAAATGGAATTACTAGCGCAACCACAACAGCAAAATAAGTTCTAGAAAGTTAAAATAGAAATAAGATCAAAATTAAATTAAAAGTAAAAAATAATAAATATGATAAAAGAATTTTTAACCAAGCAAGCAACCAAATTCGCTACCAGAGGACTACCTAAAGAGCAACAAGAGGCTGCAATTAAAATGGTAGAAGAGAACCCAGCGTTAATGGAAATGCTAGCGAAGAATAAAGATCTGTTTGAGAAGATACAAAATGAAATTAAAGCTTTGACTGATTCTGGTAAGGCAGAGCCATATGCTGCTATGGATGTAATGAAGAAGTATCAGCCGCAGCTAATGAAAGCAGTATCGGAGTCTGGAGTGAATCCGGCAGACCTTCAGAAAATTGCAGGTATAATTGGGGGAAGATAGTATATGCACAGCACTCGCGCAAGTATATTAGGATCAATACTGACGGTAGTGCTAATATATTTAATATATAGCTTGGTTAGCTACAATAGTGCTCCAAGTTCGCCTCTAGAGCATGTTAGTGATAATAATAGTAGTACTACAACTAATAGTATGGTCACTACGAGCACTGTAGTTGTGGATGATGCCCAGAATACAAGCATAAGAGTATCGGCTAATGCTACACCTCCACCAGCAATAGTGCCGAACCTAGCTTATAAGTCTGGAGCAGCGAGTGCTAATTCTAATAGTATTAATAGCAGTTCTAATAATAATACGACTACTAAAGCCCCAATCGCGCCTACGCCTGCACCAGTAATTACTAGTACTACAAGTCTACCAATTAGCAACAAAGCCCAGTCTACTACTACAGCGACGACTAGTATAACTGTAAAGAATGATGATGTAATTTGTACTAAAGTGTCAGGGGGTATCGAAGGTCAGATAGAAGAATCGATTAATTCTGTCAGGACAAGTCATGGGCTGCAGAAAGTGGTCGCGTGTAAAGAGTTGCGCGCAGCAGCAAATGCGAAATACCAAGACATTGTGCTGCAGAATAATTTTACGCATTCGTGGGCAGGTGGGCAAGTGTTGCAGAATGTAATACGTAGCCATGGATATAATCCGAAGGATTGGGGGGAAATATTAGTAGAAGGCTCTGACTTTGCAAGTGGTAGTGACTATGTAGCAGAGTGGATGACTAGTCCGTCTCATGCCACGATAATACTAACTCCAAAATATACACATGTAGGCGTAGCTGTGGGCGCTTGGACTGATGAGGGTGTGGGCGTAAGTATCGGCGTGGCTGAGTTTGGTGAGGCGAAGTAAAGGCTTTAAAATATTTGCAATTTGTTGTATAATGAGGTCTAATAATTATATCTACTATGAGCTTATCTATCGGAATTGTAGGATTACCAAATGTCGGAAAGAGTACGCTCTTCAACGCGCTAACTAAAAAGGGAGTACCAGCAGAGAATTACCCTTTCTGTACTATTGATCCATCTGTTGGAGTAGTGGCGGTGCCAGACACCAGATTGGACCTACTGTCAGAATTTTCACAGACTAAAAAAATTGTGCCAGCTATTGTAGAATTTGTAGACATTGCAGGGCTTGTAAAGGGGGCGAGCGCGGGTGAAGGTCTCGGCAATGCATTCCTATCACATATACGTGAGACGGATGCTATAGCAGAAGTTGTGCGTATATATGAGGACGACAAACTAATACATGTAGAAGGTGGAGTGGATCCGCTACGCGATATACAGATTATTAATATGGAGTTAATCTTGGCTGATATGGGCACGATAGAGAAGAGGCAATCTAATATACAAAAGGATGTAAAGAAAGGAGACAAGAACTTTATAAAACTTGATGAGCTGATCAATAAGCTAAAAGTGCTTTTTAACGATAGTAAATTGGCTAACGAGATATTAGATTTAGATGATGAGGAGAAGAAGCATTTGCGCGACCTGCACCTGATAACAAGTAAGCCAATATTATACGTGCTTAATAAAAAGAGTGGTGGTAAAAATTTAGATGAAATGAATGATAGTAGATTCCAGGTGCTTGTTAAATATTTTAATGATAATAATTTAAACTACTGTATAGTGGATGCAAAAGTAGAGGATGAGTTAAAAGATTTTGAAGGTAATGAGAAGTTAGAAATGAGAGAAGCCCTGACCGGTAGCAAGGATGTTAAGGATGATGGTATTAACAATTTAATTACTGCTGGGTATAAAATGCTAGGACTAGAGACATTCTTAACAACTGGTGAAATAGAGACAAGGGCGTGGACAATTAAAAAGGGTAGCACTGCCCCTATTGCTGGCACCGCAATACATAACGATTTCAAGGATAAATTTATAAGAGCCGAAGTTATTAATTGGAAGGATTTGCTAGATAGTGGAAGCTTTGCAAATGCTAGAGCTAATGGTAAGCTGCGCACAGAGGGTAAAGACTATATTGTAAAAGACGGCGATGTGATGGAGTTTAAGGTGTAGATGTAAAAGCAAAGCAGCGCCGTAGGCGCTGCTTTGCTTTTACAATTAAGGTGGAGATGGAGGGTAACGACCCCTCGTCCCTAGGACACAATAATATAAGTCTACAATACTTAGCTAATTTACTTTTACTGCCTCACACGCTAATAAATTAGCAAAATGCATTGTGAAGAGGGCGGAGTGATGTCATCCTACCGCGTACTGCCTGACTTGGTAAGATCAAGGGCTATCTTTATAATACACATAAGAAGAGGAAGTCCATCTCTTCAAAGTGCACCATGCTGGCTGGGGCTATTAAGCGCGAGCGAAGCTTGGAGAGTATGCCCACATAGGTGAAGCAACTCTGTTAGATGTAGAGTTTACGATCTAGTTTACATACATTTTACAAGTGCATGCTGCTTGGTATCGCATATATTATTAATGTCAAAGGTCAAATCAGTTACATCCCCATTGGTACTATTTATAGTTTATTTATTGCTTGTTGTCAAGGTGTGGTTAGGTAAATAAAATTAAGGATTATTATTTGACTTGGTAAAAACTGAAAAATGTGATATTATATGTATTACTTTTATAAATAATAAATTAAAAATATGGCAAGGGATTACCCACTTAATAAAGTTAGAAATTTTGGAATTATAGCGCATATCGATGCTGGTAAGACTACCACATCAGAGCGTGTGCTGTTTTACACTGGTGTATCACACAAAATCGGTGAGGTGCACGAGGGCGCAACAGTGATGGACTGGATGGAGCAAGAGCGCGAGCGTGGTATTACTATCACATCAGCTGCTACTACTGCATTCTGGAGTCCAACATACATGCCAACTGGCGACACAACTAAGAAGCATCGCTTTAACCTAATCGACACACCGGGACACATCGACTTTACAATTGAAGTGAAGAGATCGCTGCGCGTGCTAGACGGTGCGGTGGTGGTGTTCGATGGAGTGGCAGGAGTAGAGCCACAATCAGAAACTAACTGGAGATACGCCACAGAGGGTAATGTGCCACGTATTTGTTATGTTAACAAGCTAGACCGTATGGGTGCTAGTTATGATAAGTCTTTTGCTTCTATTCTAGAAAGACTAACTCCTAAGGCTGTGCAAATGCAGATGCCTATTGGATCAGAGGCAGACTTTGATGGTATTATTGATCTACTTACTATGAAGGAGGTGAAGTTCACTGGAGAAAAGGGTAAGGATGTATCTTTTGTAGATATATTGCCAGAGCATTTAGAGGAGGCAAAGAAGAGACGCGCTGTTATGATGGAGAAAATCGTAGAGACTGATGATACTATGATGGCCGCATATTTGGAAGGCAAGGAGTTTACTCTAGAGGAAATGAAAGCTCAGATCAGAAAGGCAACTATTGCTAATGAGCTATTCCCAGTATTCTGCGGATCATCACTTAAGAATCGCGGAGTGCAGCTAGTATTGGACGCGGTAGTAGATTATCTACCAAGCCCGCTAGACATCCCAGCACCAAAAGGAATTGATCCTGATACAGATGAAGAGATTACAAGAGAAGTAACAGACACAGCACCTTTGGCAGCGCTAGCATTCAAAGTTGCGGTGGACCCATTCGTGGGCCAGCTAATATATGTACGTGTATATTCAGGTACATTAACCGCTGGATCATATGTATACAACTCTACAAAGGGTACAAAAGAGAGAATCGGACGTATTGTGCGTATGCATGCTAATGAGCGTGAGGAAGTTAAAGAGGTATACGCTGGAGAAATCGCTGCCGTAGTGGGTTTAAAGGATACAATCACATCAGATACATTATGTGATGAGGCTAATCCAATTATCCTAGATAGAATCATAGTGCCAGAGCCTGTGATCAGTATGCGCGTAGAGCCAAAAACAAAGGCTGACCAAGAGAAAATGGGTATCGCACTTTCTAGACTTGCATCAGAGGATCCAACATTTAGAGTACAATCTGATCCAGAGACAAATGAGACTATTATCTCAGGAATGGGCGAGCTACATCTAGATATTATTGTGGACCGCATGAAGCGTGAGTTCAATGTAGAATGTACAACAGGTAAACCTCAGGTAGCATATCGCGAAACTATTCTGGGTAATGCGGAAGCAGAAGGTAAGTATGTAAAGCAGTCTGGAGGTCGTGGTCAATATGGACATGTTCGTATTCGAGTTAAGCCTATCGACTATAGTATTGCAGATGAAGATTTGCCAAAGAATGTAAAGCGTTATGATCACTTTGAATTTATTGACAGCGTAAAGGGAGGAGTAGTTCCTCATGAGTTCATCCCAGCCGTTGAAAAGGGACTGAAAGAGGCCATGGACCGTGGAGTTCTAGCAGGATTTAAAATGGTGGATATATCATGCGAGCTATATGATGGATCATATCACGACGTGGACTCATCAGAAATCGCTTTCAAATTAGCAGCTTCTATGGCACTAAAGGATGCATCAGAAAGAGCTAAGGCGGTAATTCTAGAGCCAATCATGAAGGTGGAGGTTGTTACTCCTGATAAGTTCTACGGAGATGTAACAGGTAACCTTTCAAGTAAGCGTGGAGCTATTGAAGGCATGGGCGAGCGTGGAATGGACAAGGTAGTGAATGCTATGGTGCCACTATCAGAAATGTTCGGTTATGCTACATCACTGCGCTCTATGACAGAAGGACGCGCCAACTTTACAATGGAATTTGGAAAGTATGACGTAGTGCCTACAAATGTAGCCAAAGAGATTATCGAAGGCAGGAAGTAGTATTTAATTATAAATATAAAAATACAAAACACTAGCGCGGCCCATGGGCCGCGCTAGTGTTTTGTATTTTTATA
>JAMIGE010000019.1:0-6067 GCA_035905815.1 Minisyncoccota bacterium
TATAAAAATACAAAACACTAGCGCGGCCCATGGGCCGCGCTAGTGTTTTGTATTTTTATATAAGCACCTTTTATGTTATAATGTACTCATGATTATAACATATCACGGGGCTGGACACATTAAATTACAAGTAGGTGATTTAACCTTTTCACTAGGGCCAGTTAGCAAGGCTAGTAAGAAAAGGCAGGTAAAATATGGCGCAGACGTAGCGCTGATACCGATGTGGCATCCAGATTATAACGGTGTAGAAAATGTAACACATGGTAGCAAAGAGCCATTCGTAATTAGTGGTGCAGGTGAGTATGAAATTGCTGGCGCATTTATCAAAGGCTTTGAGACCAAAAGTACATTGGATAAAAAGGAATATGTGAATACAAGCTATGTATTTAATTTTGATGGTATGAGAGTGGTATATTTGGGGGCGCTACACACTATGCTGGCTCCAGAGCACAAAGAGATTATCAATGAGACTGATATCCTAATTGTTCCAGTTGGAGGGGATGATAGATCACTTAATCCATATGATGCAAACAAGCTCGGTGTACAGCTAGAGCCCAAGATTATAATACCAATTGATTATAATGAGCTGGACCTCGCGGTCTTCTTAAAAGAAAATAGTGCCGAGTCAGTACATGCAATAGAGAAACTTACTATCAAATCCAAAGATATATCAGGCAAAGAGGGAGAAGTGATTGTATTAGAAGAAATTTAGAATGATATTTTAATGATTAGCAAATACATTAAATATTTAAAACGGTCCCCAAAGCATGTACAGGATTATAATTTGCTATTAGTGTCGGGAGTGCTGACTGCTATATTTGCATTCCTGTGGCTACACTTTTATTACGGATTTTTCAAGTTTGACTTTTATAATGACATTACAATTTCTGAGTCGCAGTTGCGTAGCGCAGCAGGACAGCAACAAGCAAGCGGTATTGATGATTCACACAACGCAAGCTATCAAATCGAGTCGCCTATTGATCAAGTGATTAATATATTTAGCGAATCCAAGGATAGATTTAAGGATATTACCTTACCAACCTTTGGGAAATAATAGATAATTAGTATATGTGTATTTACTAAAATATGCTATAATAAGTAGTATATAAAATCATGGCAAAAGCGAAAAAAGACACCACTAGTGAAGGCTCAGATAATAATGATGTAAATGTTATTATACATCCAGGGACAACTATCACAGATTCTCCAATCGTAGCAGAAATGAAGAAAAGCTATTTGGACTATGCGATGAGCGTGATCACTTCGCGCGCGCTCCCTGATGCTAGAGACGGTCTAAAGCCAGTACATAGGCGTATACTGTATAGTATGCATCAGAATGGGCTAAGTGCCGGCGCCAAGTTTAAAAAGTCTGCTACAGTGGTAGGAGATGTACTAGGATCATATCACCCACATGGTGATGCGTCAGTATATGATGCAATGGTAAAGCTGGCCCAAGACTTTTCTTCTAGGTACCCACTTGTGATCGGTCAGGGTAACTTCGGATCTATTGACGGCGATGGTGCTGCGGCATATAGGTACACCGAGGCCAAGATGAGCAAGATTAGTGATGACATGATGACTGATCTAGACAAGGATACGGTGGACATGAGACCTAACTACGATGGTAGAATTATGGAGCCGGTAGTACTGCCTACTACAGTACCAAGTCTACTGCTGAATGGCACACTGGGTATTGCTGTAGGAATGGCAACCAATATTCCACCTCACAATTTAAATGAGCTAATTGATGCTTCGGTACATCTTATCGATAATCCAACTGCCACTACAGAAGACCTTTGTGAATATGTGAAGGGTCCAGATTTCCCAACTGGTGCTGTGGCATATGGTGAAGAGGATATTAGGCATGCGTATGCTACTGGTCGCGGAGGTGTGCTGGTAAGAGGTGAAGCAGAAATAGTAGAGCAGAAGAATGGCCAATTCCAAATAGTTATTACTTCTATTCCATTTCGTGTTGTAAAGGCTAATCTTATTGAGAACATAGCCGACCTAGTAAGAGAGAAGAAGATCGAAGGCATCAAAGGTATGCGCGATGTGAGTGCAAAGGATATTAGAATTGTTATTGATATCAAAGCTGGCGCGCAGCCACAGAAAGTTTTAAATTATATATACAAGCATACCGAGCTAGAAAGTACTTTCCATTTCAATGTGGTAGCGCTTGTGGATGGAGTACCGCAAACACTTTCATTAAAAGGTGCCTTGTCAGAGTTTGTAAAGCATAGGAAAGAAGTAGTTAGGAGGAGGACAGAGTTCCAGCTTCGTAAGGCATTGGATAGAGAGCATATTCTTATTGGTCTCAAAAAGGCTTTAGATCATATAGATGAAATAATCAAGCTAATACGCGCAAGTAAGGATGTAGATGAGGCGCGTGAGAACTTAATGAAGAAGTTCAAATTCAGTGAAATACAAGCAACTGCAATTTTGGAAATGAAGCTTCAGAGGCTTGCTAATCTAGAAAGGAAGAAAATAGAAGATGAGCTTAAAGAAGTGCAAGCCTTGATCGAAGAGCTGAAGGCGCTTTTGGCAAGCGAGAAGAAGATGTTCGCACTTATTAAGAAGGAGCTATTAGAGGTAAAGGCTAAATTCGGAGATGATAGGCGTACGAAGATAGTTAAGTACAAAGCCAAAGATTTTAACCCAGAGGATTTGATAGCTGATAAGGAAGCGGTGCTGGTATACACCAAGGGTGGATACATCAAGCGTACAGACCCAGAAGAATTTAGAACCCAAAAGAGAGGTGGTGTGGGTGTGGTGGATTTGGATACTAAGGATGAGGATTTTGTTACACTTTCGCTGACTACTAGTACTCATTCTGATCTACTATTCTTTACTGATAAGGGTAGAGTGTATCAGATTAAAATGTATGATATACCAGAAGGCAAGCGCGCTACAAGGGGTAAAAGTATACAGAATTATCTGCAACTTATGGATGGAGAGAAGGTTACAAGCGTACTGCCAATGGCTAAAGAGCTAAAGGGTGGCGAGAGTCTATCCCTTGCTATGGTTACCAAATTTGGAGTTGCTAAGAAGTGTAGCGCTGAAAGCTTCAAAGATGTCAGACGCTCTGGAATTATATGTATCAAGCTGGACCAAGGGGATGAGCTTTTGAATGCACTATTCGTAAAGGAAGGGGATGAGATAATGCTGACTACTTTGGAAGGTCAATCTATAAGATTTAAAGAAGTGGATGTGCGCGAAATGGGCAGGCAGGCTGGAGGAGTTATAGGTATGAAGCTAGACAAAGGCGACCACGTAGTCAGCGCTCAGAGAGTTGAGAAAGGTGTGAAGGGTGCCAAGCTTCTAATAATGACAGAGAATGGATTCGGAAAAATGACCGATCTAAAGGAGTATAAGACTCAAGGTCGCGGTGGCTCAGGAATTAAGACTGTGAAGGTTACTGACAAGACCGGCAAGCTAATGGTGGCTAGAGTTGTGACAACCGAGACAGAGATATTGGCAATATCTAAGCAGTCTGTAGTGATTAAAACTACATTAGATAGCGTGCCTACTCTCGGCAGGGATACACAAGGTGTGCGCATAATGAAGCCTAAGGATGGGGATAGTATCGCTTCGCTTAACTTGCTTTAGTGATATAATGTGCTTATATGGATAAATTTTCACCATTTAAGACGGCCATAGTTGTAGTGTCAATCGTAATAGCGGTGTTTGCATTACTGGTGTTTAGCGGTAGGGTTCCATTCTTTAGCTCTAGCTCGGATGCTAATACATTGACAGGTGATGTAGTGATATGGGGCACCGTGCCCGAGCAGGAAATGTCTGCTGCTATGTCGACACTGGCGCAGAATGTCAAAACATATACTGTCACATATAGAGAAGTTCCGGTGCAGACTTTTGTGCCAGAGCTTGTTAATTCTATTGCTAATGGCACTAATCCAGACCTAATTATTGCTCCACATGACATAATACTTAATCAGTATGATAAATTGAATGTCATACCATATACAAGTATGTCAGAGGCAGATTATAAGTCAGTTTATGTACCATCCTCAGAAGTCTTCTTGCGTACTAATGGTATACAAGCGCTTCCTATTGCGATAGATCCGATGGTTATGTATTATAACAAGGACATAATGGCGAAATATGGCGTAATTAATCCGCCAGCTTCATGGGATGATGTAGTAAATTCTGCCGAGCAAATTACCGAGGCGGGTAGTGTAGACGGTGAATTTAAAACTTCTGTTATACCATTTGGCTCATATGGTAATTACAAATATTCCAAAGACATAGTGGCTGCAATACTTGAGCAATTTGGAACACCTTTGATTGCTAGATCTGCTACAGGGCTCGGAGTTGGGCTTTATGATAATGACGGAGTCAGTAATTTGAATTCGATTATCAAGTATATGAATGACTTTTCAAATCCTAATTTGACTACATTTACCTGGAGTGTACGTATGCCTGATGCTTTTGAAGCTTTTGTTTCGAATCGCTTACTATTTTATCCAGCATATATGAGTGATAACAAGTCCGTTGCTTCTGCTAATCCCAGACTACAGTATGATTATTCATACCTTCCTCAGACACCCAACACGAACAGATTTTTCACCAGTGCCAAGATAGTAGGCATTTCTCAGCTAACAAGTAGTAAAAGTCCGGCTGCCGCCTTTAATGCTATGAGTATCATATCGCAGCCAGAGTGGACCAATGCTATCGCTGGATATATTGGTTCGCCAAGTGCTAGGAAGGATAGCTTGGCTGGTAATAATGGCACTCAGTACGCTGTGCTTGCCAGCAAAAGCGCAATAGCAGGTAAAGTTATGTATGACAAAGCCCCTATAACTTCTAGCAATCTTGTGAATCAGATGTTCAATGACATTGTATCGAATCGTTATAATATAGGAGAGGCAGTGCAAAACTTTTTAATAGCAGTAGCCAAAATATACAAATAATATGAATACAAATATAATGGAATATTTATTCCCAAAGGGTATCATACCGTGCGCGACAATTGCATCCGGCGATAAGGCCTGTACTATTGCCGATATATTTATTCTAGCTCAGAATTTTAGCAAGTTCTTACTTGTGATTGTAGTACCAGGAATCTTAATAATAATGGTGCCATACTTGGTAATGAAAATGTTAACACTAGGAGATAGACCAGAAGTCCGCCAAAGTGTGTATAGGAGCGTATGGTATATTTTTATAGGATTATTTTTCACATTCTGTGCATATGTTGCTATGTCACTTGTAATCAATGCTCTTGGGTTTAAGGTTGAGAATAGTCCGCTTAAGGGTGTGCTACAGTCTAATAATGCTTTTATAATGCATGCATATGCCCAAGCCGCACCCCTTGCATCTTCTGCGCCAAATACTAATGGGTCAGTAGTTAAGTTTGAGAATCCTCTTCAGTATACAGAGGTGGGCGATGCATTATATAGCATAGGTAATGCTTTTGTTTTTATGGCTGTAATAGTAATTGTTTTTGCTTTTGTACGTAGCGGCTTTCTATTCTTAGGATCTGCTAACAATCCTGATATGAGGAATAAGGCCAAGTTCTGGCTTATGCTGGCCGTTATTGGCGGAGCAGTTATATTTGGACTAGAGGCAATTATTGGTATTATTACTAATACTTTCCTGCTTGCAGGTGGTAAATAGCCATTCTGGGTCCAAGTTTTGATTGTGTATAACTAAATTGCTGGCTAATATATGCATGCTATAATTAATATATTAAAAAGTAATATATAATTTTATGACAGGAGACTTAGGAGCAGCAAAATTTGGTGGTATAGCCAGTTCTTGGGCACAGGTAATTGGTAGCAGTATAACAGGAATATTAATAGCAATTATGGTGGCGGCCTTTTTTGCCGGAGCGATATATTATATGTGGCTTTCCAAGTCCGACTCTGCAAAGAGGACAGAGACTAAATGGTTCTTGGTAAATGCTATACTTATACTATTCGTGGTAGTGTCTATTTGGGGGCTGGTTACATTCCTACAGCAGGCATTTTTAGGCTCAAGCAATGTAACCAAGATTTCGCTGCCTTCTATACCCGTCAGCTCTCAGACTGGTAGTGGCCCATCCTCTAGC